>NZ_RRYE01000499.1 GCF_004010105.1 Microbacterium sp. CPCC 204701 | reverse complement strand
CGAACGGCGACGCGACGCGGCTCACCGAGACGCATCCTGACGCCCCGGGTCACTCGCGTCCGCGCGCACCCGGGTCGGCGGCTTCGGCCGCGTAGCTCCGCCGCACGTCCCGTCCCGCTCGTCCGAGCGGCGCCGCCGTGTCTGCGGTGCGCTCGTGGCCACATGCCACGACCCGCATCGACGAACGGACACACCCATGGACCTCCTCGGCTTCCCCCCCATCGCCGCGATCCTCGACGCGGCCCACGCACTCCTCATGGGGCTCACCGCCCTGCTCGAGCCTCTCGCCGGATCGGCGGCGGCCGCGGCATCCGTCGTCGTGCTCACGCTGATCGTGCGCGCCGTGCTCATCCCCGCGGGCGTCGCCCAGGCCAGGGCTGAGCAGACGCGAAGCCGCCTCGCCCCGAAGCTCAAGGCACTGCAGCGGCGGTACAAAGGCGACCCGGAGCGCCTGCAGCGCGAGACGATGAAGCTCTACGCAGACGAGAAGGCCTCGCCGTTCGCGGGATGCCTGCCGATGCTCGCGCAGGCGCCGGTCGTCGCGATCGTCTACACGCTGTTCCTGCACGCGTCGATCGCAGGGCACGCGAATGCGCTGCTGACGGAGCAGCTGCTCGGCGTCGCCCTCGGCACCAGCCTCGCCGGCGCGGTGGTGTCGGGCACGGCCACCGCTGCGACGGTCGCCGTCTTCGCGGGTCTGCTCGTGGCGATCGCGGTGGTCGCCGAGGTCACGCGGCGCGCCTTCCGGCCGCCCGTCGACGATTCTCCGGATGCCTCGCCTCTGGCGGGCGCAGCAATGGCGCGGCTCGCCGGCGCGCTGCAGTTCACCACGGCGGTGGTCGCGATGTTCGTGCCGTTGGCGGCTGCCCTGTACCTCACCGTGACGGTGACGTGGACGCTCGGACAGCGGCTCGTGCTGCGGCGGATCTACCCTTTCGCGCCGGCATGAGGCTCTGCGCTCCGGTTGTCCGTGACGGCGACGACGGCCGCCGCGGGGTGAAGCCACCGGTGAATGCCAAGGTTCTGCTCAGCATCGCCCTCAGCGACTGGCCACGGTTTATGAGAGATCTCTAATCTGACGATCGTGGCTGGGGAGTCCCCTGCCGTCAGTACCGCTTCGACATCTCATCTTCAAGGAATGGCAGGACTATGAACTCTCCTTCGTCCGCGACTTCGCGCGCCGTCGAGCGGGCCCGCTCGGACCGCCGTCGCATGGCGCTCGCCGTCATCGCCGGTGGCGTGGTGCTGGGCGTCGGCACCGCGGTCACTCTCGCTGTGTGGAACGATTCGGAGTTCGCAACCGGCACCTTCTCGTCGGGTCATTTCGATCTCGAGGGAAGCACGGACGGCGCGGCTTTCGACAGCTCGCCCACCGCGCCGGGCAAGACGCTCACCTTCGCACTCGACGCCGACGCGATGTCGCCGGGCGCCGTCGCGTACGCCCCGTTCGCAGTGCAGCTGTCGAGCGATTCGGACTACGCGGCAGCCGTCACCCTCGCCCAGCAGATCGGGGGCACGATCGGCGCGAACCTCAGCTACTCGGTCTACGACGTGGGCACGTTCGGGGCCACATGCTCCGCGGACGCGCCGCCTACCGGCACCGCGCTCGTGGCCGATCGTGCGGCGACCGCGACGGGCACCGTCGACGCGTTCGACCTGACCGCCGCCGCGACCCCGGTGAACCTCTGCTTCGTCGTGACGGCGGGCAGCGAGCTCGCGCAGGGCGCAACCGGCACGATCACATGGGAGTTCGCGGGCGCCTCCGGCGTGGCGCTGCCCTGAGGCGGCGGTGATGCAGACCAGGCGCAGGCGGCGCGCGCGCAGGCGCCGCCGCC
>NZ_RRYE01000498.1 GCF_004010105.1 Microbacterium sp. CPCC 204701 | reverse complement strand
CGCGCGCCTCGTCGGCGGTCACGTCGAAGCGGCCCAGCACCGCGGCCGCGGCAGCGGCCGGGTCCAGGAGCGCAGCGTCGGCGATGCCGTCGACGCGCGCCGCACCATCGACCTGGAAGGGGCCGATGCGCGTGCGCCGAAGCGCCGTGAGATGTCCGCCGACGCCGAGCGCCGCGCCGAGATCCCGCGCCAGCGAACGGATGTACGTACCGCTCGAGCAGTCCACCACGGCATCCAGGTCGACCCATCCCCCGGCGCCGGCGGACTCCGCGCCTGTCGACGAGCGGCGCTCGTCGAGGATCTCGAACCGCGACACCGTCACCTCGCGGGCCTTGAGCTGCACATCCTCGCCCGATCGCGCGAGATCGTACGCGCGCCTCCCGTCGACCTTGATCGCGGAATACGTGCTGGGCACCTGCGAGATGCGGCCGGTCAGCGCCGCGATGCCCTCGGCGATCGTGGCGGGCTGCAGGGACGAGGCATCCGTCGTCGACACCACATCGCCGTCGGCGTCGTCGGTCGCGGTCGCGACGCCAAGCCGGATGGTCGCCGCGTAGGTCTTGTCGAGTCCCACCACGAAGGTCAGCAGGCGCGTGGCGCCCTCGACACCCAGAACGAGCAGTCCGGTCGCCATCGGGTCGAGCGTGCCGGCGTGGCCGATCTTGCGCGTCCCGAGTGCGCGCCGAGCGCGCGCGACGACGTCGTGGGAGGTGATCCCGCCGGGCTTGTCGACGAGGAGCAGACCGGGCACGGCCATCAGCCGACGCTCTCCGGGATGCGGCGCGGGTGCGCGAAGTCCGAATTGTCCACGACGACGGATGCCGCCTCGCGCGGCGCCGCCTCCCGCAGGTACAGGTCCTGTCCGCGCCGGTAGCGGGCGTTGGTCGGCGCGTCCGGGTCGGGATCGCAGCCGTCGCGCACCGCCATCCGGGTGTACGCGACGTCGAAGGGAACCTCGAGCCACAGGGACCAGTCCCAGAGGTCGCGCAGCAGCGGGCGGTGAAGGAAGATGCCGTCGATCACGAGCACCGCATCGCGAGGCGCGCTGACCCACTGCGACTCGGCGGGCGCGTCGCGCACGACATCGAACGCCGACAGCTGGAAGCCTGTCGCGCCGGCCGTCTGAGCGCCGTCACGGAACGGGTCGATGAGCACGCGCCGGAATGTGGCGTAGTCGTACGAGTCGCGATAGAAGCCCTCGGGGCTGTGCCGCCCGCGGGCGTATCGCTCGGCCCGCGGCCGGTGGAAGCCGTCGATGCTCGCCCGGAAGACGGCATCTCCGGTCTCGGCGAACGTCTCGGCGAGCCCGTCGGCGAAGACGCTCTTGCCCGCACCGTCGATGCCGTCGACCGCGACGATCACGCGCCCGGCGGGGTACTGCCGGCGTATGTCGTCGCGCAGCTCCCGCCACAGCGTCGTCGTCGGCGTGGCGGGAAGGCGCATGTTTCCAGCCTACGGCGCGGCATCACGCCGGGAGCTCTCCATCCCGGCGCCAGGCAGGTCTGCGGCGCGGTGCGGGCATCCGCACCGAACTCCCCGCGCAAGCGAACGTAAGCTGGGGCCATGCCCGACCTCGCGACGCCGCTCGTCGCGTGGTACCGCGAGAACGCACGCGATCTGCCCTGGCGACGGCCCGGGTTCGGCGCGTGGGGCGTGCTGGTGAGCGAGTTCATGCTGCAGCAGACGCCGGTGAACCGGGTGATCCCCCATCTCGAGGCGTGGCTCGAGCGCTGGCCCACCCCGGCCGACCTGGCGGCGGCCGCGCCGGCCGACGCGGTGCGCGAATGGGCGAACCTCGGCTACCCTCGGCGCGCGCTGTGGCTCCACCGCGCGGCC
>NZ_RRYE01000497.1 GCF_004010105.1 Microbacterium sp. CPCC 204701 | reverse complement strand
CGCACGAGCCCGTCGGCCGCGCGTACGAGGCCCGGCACGCCGAGGCCGACCGCGACGATGCGCGCGTCGGAGAGCGCGCCCCCGCGCCACTGCGCGATGCGGTCGGCGATGAGCAGCGCGGTCTCGTCGGGAGTCAGCAGGTGATCGACCTCGATGCGCTCGCGCAGACGGATGCCGCGGTCCAGGCCCACTGCGGCGATCGTGAGCGCGTCGACCTCGGGGTTGGCGGCGATCGCGACCACCGCGGGATCCGCGACGACGACGGGGGAGGGGCGACCCACGCGCCGAGAGGGATCGGGGGCGCGCTCGATCACGAGTCTCTCGCGCACCAGTTGGCCGACGAGGTCGGCGATCGTGGACCGGTTCAGACCCGTAGCCTCGGTGAGCGCGGCCCGCGACACGGGGCCCTCCACGTGGACGAGCCGGAGGAGGCGGCCGAGGTTTCGCTGGCGGATGCCTTCAGCCGGGGAGGGATCGCTCACGCGTCTCACTGTACGGGCTGGAGCGTGACCGAATCGGTATTTGTTGCTCTTGACCTCAAATCGCGTGGCGTCGTACTCTTGCCACGTCCACATCACTTTCGACGTTGGAGTCGAAACTTTCGAGAGGTTCGAAGATGAACACACGCAGCACGATGCGCGTCTTCGCCGGCATCGCCGCCGCAGGCATCGCGGCCGGCGCGCTCGCCGGATGCTCCGCCGGTGACGGAGGAGAAGGCGGCGACGGCGACGAGGTGACGATCACCTGGTGGCACAACGCCACCAATGGTCCGCTCCCGGACGTCTGGGAAGAGGTCGCGGCCGAGTTCGAAGAGGCCAACCCCGGCGTCAACGTCGAGCAGACCGGCTACCAGAACGAAGAGCTGCAGCGCACGCTGATCCCCAACGCGCTCGCGGCGGGCGACCCGCCGGACCTCTTCCAGGTGTGGCCGGGCGGCGAACTGCGCGATCAGGTCGAGAACCGCTACCTGATGCCCCTCGACGATGCGATCCCCGACACCATCGAGAGCGTCGGGGCCACGGTCAACCCGTGGCAGGTCGGCGGCGAGACCTACGGAATCCCGTTCACCTTCGGCATCGAGGGCTTCTGGTACAACACCGACATGTTCGACGCCGCGGGCGTCGAGGTGCCCGAGACGTTCGACGAGCTGGTCGATGCCGTCGGCGCGCTGCGCGAGTCGGGCGTCGTGCCGATCGCGGTCGGCGCCGGCGCCGGGTGGCCCGCCGCGCACTGGTGGTACCAGTTCGCGCTCAAGTCCTGCTCGCCCGAGACCCTGGCGGCGGCCGAGACGGAGTACGACTTCAGCGACCCGTGCTGGATCGAAGCCGGTGAGCAGCTGGAGGAGTTCCTCGGCATCGAGCCGTTCCAGGACGGCTTCCTCGGCACTGTGCCTCAGGAGGGCGCGGGCAGCTCCGCGGGCATGGTCGCCAACGGCCAGGCGGCCATGGAGCTCATGGGCCACTGGAACGCCGGCACGATCGGCGGCCTCACTCCCGACCAGCAGGTTCCGGACTTCCTCGGCTGGTTCCCGGTTCCCGGCATCGAGGGCGCCGCAGGCGACCCGACTGCGGCGCTCGGCGGCGGTGACGGCTTCGGCTGCTCGGCGGAGGCTCCGCCGGAGTGCGCGGACCTGCTCGCGTACATCATGAGCGAGGACGTGCAGAAGCGCTTCGCCGAGAGCGGCTCGGGCATCCCGACGGTCACCGCCGCACAGGCCTCGCTCGAGGACGAGAACCTCCAGGCCGTCGCCGAGGGTCTCGCCGCGGCATCCTTCGTGCAGCTCTGGCTCGACACCGCGTTCGGCACCACCGTCGGCAACGCGATGAACGAGGGAATCATCAACCTGTTCGCCGG
>NZ_RRYE01000496.1 GCF_004010105.1 Microbacterium sp. CPCC 204701 | reverse complement strand
GCCGGCCGTCCGCGGCCGCGCCCCCGCCAGCGCGTCGGCGAGCACGTGAGTCGCTCGGTCGGGCGTTCCCGCGTCTGCCGAGGTCACCGTGACGACCTGCCGTCGCGGGGCCGGACCGCCCTCCGCGCGGAGTCAGCCCGCGTCGGCACTGGGGCGCTGCGCGTCGATCGCGGCTTCGAGGCGGTCGACCTTGCCGTCGAGCTCGCCCGCATAGCCGGGACGGATGTCGGCCTTGAGCACGAGCGAGACGCGCGAGCCGTACGGCTGGACGGCCTCGGTCGCGCGCTTGACGACGTCGAAGACCTCGTCCCACTCCCCTTCGATCTCGGTGAACATCGACGTCGTGCGATGCGGCAGCCCGCTGTCTCGGACGACGCGAACGGCCGCCGCGACGGCGTCGTGCACGGATCCGTCGGCGTTGCCGGTGCCGCTCGGGGCGACGGAGAAGGCGACGAGCATGGGAACCTCCGGTTGGGTGGGGTCAGGGAACGGCGGACAGCTGCCTCGGTCGCACGCGCACGCGGGCCAGGCGCACGACCGCCCATGCGAAGAGCGCGACGAGCAGCACGTTGCGGATGACGAGCACGCCGACTGCGGCGGGCGCCAGGACCAGGATCGCGTCGTACGAGAACGGGAAGATGAGCTGGGTGAGCGCCAGCGTGACGAGCGCGAGCGCGGCCGGGCCGATCCAGCGGCGGCGATCGATCGCCAGCCCCACGACGAGCGGAGCGATGAGCCACGTCATGTACTGCGGCGACCCGACCTTGTTCAGCACGATGAAGCCGAGCACCAGCGCGAGGGCCAGGGCCGGGAAGAGCGAGGCGAACCCGGCGCCGCGCCAGGCCTTGAACCCGCCGAGCACGGCGAGCGACAGCATCCCGAGGATGAGCACCGGCGTCATCGCCGCGATGACCCCGTCGACTGCGGGGCCGGTGACCTGGAACGTGATGTACTCGGCGCCGTAGACGACCTGCGCCTCGGGAACTCCGCCCGCCGCGAGCAGCATGTACACGGTGCTGACCGGCGCCTCGATCTGCAGGCCGCGCGATGTCTGGCCCCCGACGAAGCCGAAGAGGTGCGCGCCGCCTCCGGCGGCGAGCACGCCCGCGATGACGAGAGCCGACACGACCGCTGCACCACCCACGACGGCCAGCCGACGGCGCAGGGCGATCACCGCCGCGGCGAGGAGAGCCGCAGGCCACACCTTGATCCACGTCGCGACCGCGAGGAGGACCGACCCGAGCCAGGGCCTTCCCACCAGCCACAGCGATCCGGTGATCGCCAGCGGCACCGTGAACCCGTCGAGGCGGAACATGCCGACGCCGCCGAGAGCCACGAGCGCCGCCAGCCAGAACCACGCGGCGAAGACGCGCCCTCGCGAGCGCGCCGTGCCGACGAGGACGCCGAAGGCGACGGCGTCGGCTGCCGTGACGAGGAGACCCCACGCGAGGGTGTAGTCGACCGCGGTGCCGGGCGCTGCGGCCAGCACGATCGGGATGTACGCGAGAAGGGGGTAGACCCAGCCCTCGGTGATTCCGGGAACCGCCTCGCCGCGCAGGGCACGGGAGGCCCACCACCGGTAGAGCTGGTCGACGTCCCATGAGGCGGCATGGTCCCCGGTGAAGCCGAGCCAGATGACGAGGGCATGGACGAGCGCGAACCCGATCCACAGCAAGACGCGTCTCGACACCCTTGTCATCCTATGGGGGGCCTGGTCCGCTCACCGCTCCTGAGATGAGGGGATCCGCCGGGATGAGGGTCCCTCATCCCGGGCGGATCCGCATTCCGGGGCATCCCCTCATGCGGGCAACGAAGACGCGCGCTCCCTCGATCTGCGCAGCCGGGCTCAGGCCCG
>NZ_RRYE01000495.1 GCF_004010105.1 Microbacterium sp. CPCC 204701 | reverse complement strand
CGCGGCTCGACCGGCACGCCGACGCGGTCGAGAGCCGCGGTCGCGGCATCCGTCGCCCCCGCCGCGATCCCGGTCGCGAACCACGTGCCCGCGCAGTTGTCGCAACGCCCGCACGGCGCGGCGGACGCGTCGTCGAGCGCGCGCTGCAGGAATTCCATGCGGCAGCCGGTGGTCTCCTCGTACTCGACCATGTGCTGCTGCTCGGCGACCCGGGCTGCGGCGATGCGGCGGTAGCGGTCCTCGTCGTAGACCCAGGGCTCGCCGGTCGCGATCCAGCCGCCGCGCACGCGGTCCACCGCGCCGTCGACGTCGAGCACCTTCAGCAGCAGCTCGAGCGGCGTGCGGCGGATGTCGACCACGGCCTCGAGGGCGGGCGTCGACAGCGGCGATGCTGAGGCCGACAGCGCCGCGAGCACACGCTCGGCGCGCTCGCGGTCGGGCATCGACGCGGTCGCGAAGTAGTGCCAGATCTCGCGGTCCTCGACCCCGGGCAGCAGCAGCACGTCGGCCGATTCGGTCGCACGGCCCGCGCGGCCGACCTGCTGGTAGTACGACACCGGCGACGAGGGTGCGCCGAGGTGCACGACGAACCGGAGGTCGGGCTTGTCGAAGCCCATGCCCAGAGCGCTCGTGGCCACGAGCGCCTTGACGCGGTTCTCTTTCAGCAGCGCCTCTGACTCTTCGCGCTCGTCGGTGTCGGTCTGCCCGGTGTAGGCGCGCACGTCGTAGCCGCGCTCGCGCAGCAGTCGCGCGGTGTCGTTCGCCGCCGCGACGGTCAGCGTGTAGATGATGCCCGAGCCCGGCAGGTCGCCCAGGTGCGAGATGAGCCACGCGAGGCGGCTCGGCGCGTCGGGAAGCCGCAGCACGCCCAGCCGCAGCGACGTGCGGGCGAGCGGGCCTCTGATCGTGAGGACTCCGGATGCCGGAGCCGACGGGTCGGCGGCCGCACCGAGCTGCTCGGCGACATCCGCGACCACCCGGCTGTTCGCGGTCGCGGTGGTGGCGAGCACGGGCACGCCCGTGGGCATGCGCGCGATGAGGTCTCGCAGCCGCCGGTAGTCGGGCCGGAAGTCGTGACCCCAGTCACTGATGCAGTGCGCCTCGTCGACCACGAGCAGCCCCATGCGCCGGACCAGCTCGGGGAGCTGATCGTCGCGGAACGACGGGTTGTTCAGCCGCTCGGGCGAGACGAGCAGCACGTCGACCTCGTCGCGGTCCAGCTGCGCGAGCACATCGCCCCACTCGTGCGCATTCGTCGAGTCGATCTTGACGGCGCGCACGCCCGCACGCGAGGCCGCCGCGATCTGGTCGCGCATGAGCGCAAGCAGCGGCGAGACCAGCACGGTCGGCCCCGCACCGCGCCGGCGCAGCAGCAGCGTGGCGACGAAGTACACCGCGGACTTGCCCCACCCCGTGCGCTGCACCACGAGCGCGCGGCGGCGGCCGTCGACGAGCGCCTCGATCGCCTCGAACTGCCCGTCGTGGAAGCCGACGTCGCCGCGGCCGACGAGAGCGCGCAGCACGTCGAGGGCTTCGGTGCGGGTCTCGGTCGCGGAAGTCACGCCCTCCACCTTGCCTCATCCCCCTGACACGGGCCGACGGATGCCGCGGGCCTGTGCACACCTGATCCCAGAGGCGGTCGCTCCCGGCCTGGGGAGGAGCCGGCATCCCGCGCCCGCGTCTCTCGCCGTCTCCGCTCGGCGAAGACCCCGTGTTAGCGTGGCCGTGGCGGAAGGAGGTGCCCGTGCTCGAGTCGATCGGCGTCGTCCTGCGCCTCCTCGCCGAGTTCGCACGCCTCGTGCTGCGCCCGCTGTTCGAGCTCGCCGGCGCGGTCGCCGCGCCGGGCTCCGGCGTCGTCGCGATCG
>NZ_RRYE01000494.1 GCF_004010105.1 Microbacterium sp. CPCC 204701 | reverse complement strand
CGCCGGGCTCGGAGACCACCGCGGGCGCGGCATCCCGTGCCTGCTCGGCGGGGGCGATGTCGGGCAGGGCGTCGGCCGGAGCCGTGCGCCGGAACACCTCGGGTCGCAGCCGCACAGCCGCGACCGACGGCGCGGCCTTGACGAGCGCCTGCGTGTACGGGTGCTGGGGATTTTCGAGGATCTGCCGTGCCGGTCCTTGCTCGACGATCCGTCCGCGGTTCATGACCACGACGCGCGACGCGCGCTCGGCCGCGAGTCCGAGGTCGTGCGTGATGAGCATCACGGCCGTGCCGCGGTCGCTCGTCATGCGCTCGAGCTGATCGAGGATGGTCTTCTGCACGGTCACGTCGAGCGCACTCGTCGGCTCGTCGGCGATCAGCAGCTTCGGATCGCACGCGAGGCCGATCGCGATGAGCGCGCGCTGGCGCATGCCGCCCGAGAACTCGTGCGGGTACTGCCTGGCGCGGTCTTCGGCGTTGGGCAGACCGGCGGCGGCGAGCGTCTCGACGACCTTGCGGTCGACGTCCCTGCGGGTCGCGAGGCCGTGCGCCAGGAGCGTCTCGGCGATCTGCGAGCCGATCTTCGCGACGGGGTTGAGGTTCGACATGGGGTCCTGCGGCACCAGGCCGATGGAGCGGCCGCGGATCGTGCGCAGGACGCTCTCGGGGGCGCCCACGAGGTCTTCGCCCTCGAACAGGATGCTGCCCCGGGTGACTCTGCCGTTGCCGGGGAGGAGCCCGATGACCGCCATCGCGGTGGTCGACTTGCCCGAGCCGGACTCGCCGACGATCGCGAGCGTCTCGCCGGCGGCGAGGTCGAGGTCGACGGCCTCGACGGCGTGGACGGGGCCGTCGATGGTCTGGAATTCGACGGCGACGTCACGCACCTGGAGCAGCGGCGCTCCGGCCGCGTGTCGTTCGTGGGTTCGGGCCATGCGCTCCATCCTGCCTCCTGGCGCCCCCTCTCGCACCGCCTCGCCGCCAGCCTTTACGCATCCGTGACGCGCGGTGGCGCGTGCACACAACTCAGGCAGGTGGCCGGGAACGGACGGCTCGCGGTCCGTGCGAGGTACGTGTCGCCTGAGTTGTGGGCCTGGAGAGCGAGCGACTCGTCGGGGCTACCGTGGAAGCGTGGCAGTGATCGACCTCAACGCGGACCTCGGTGAGACGGTCGACGGCCGGCCCACGGCCGACGACGAGGCGATGTTCGCCGTGATCTCGAGCGCGAGCGTCGCGTGCGGCGGGCACGCCGGCGACGCCGCGTCGATGCGCGAGTCGGTCGAGCGTGCGAGCCGGTTCGGCGTGGCGATCGGAGCGCACCCGTCGTATCCCGATCGCGTGAACTTCGGTCGGGTTCCCGTCGCGATGGCCCCGGCGTCGCTGCAGGCCGCCGTCGAAGCGCAGCTCGAGGCTCTCGCCGCGGCGGGCGGCGACATCCACTACGTCAAGCCCCACGGCGCGCTCTATCACGCCGTCACCGCCGACGCGGAGCAGGCGGATGCCGTCGCCCGAGCCGTCGCCGCGTTCTCGGCACGCGTCGGCCGTGCCCTGCCCCTGCTGGGCCTCGGCGGGGAGATCCCGCGCGCCGCGGCATCCGTCGGCCTCCGGTTCGTGCGCGAGGCGTTCCTCGACCGCGGATACCTCGCGGACGGATCGCTCGTATCGCGCACGAGGCCCGGCGCGCTGCTCGACGACCCTCACACGGTGGCGGAGCGCGCGGTGCGTCTGGTGCAGGACGGGGTCGTCGAGGCCGTCGACGGCACAGCCGTCGCGGTCGAGGCGGGGTCGCTGTGCCTCCACGGCGACTCGCCCGCGGCCGTCGACATGGCGCGGGCGGTGCGCGCGGCGCTGGTCTCGGAGGGCGTGGAGGTG
>NZ_RRYE01000493.1 GCF_004010105.1 Microbacterium sp. CPCC 204701 | reverse complement strand
GAGTGCCGGCTGGCGCCCGCCCGCCGCGAGGCGCTCGGCGGCGAGGCCCTCCGCCGCCTCGAGAGGCGTGACGCCCCGCGTGGCCGCCTCGTCGTACACCCGGCGGATGGTGTCGCCGATGTGGGCGACCCGCTCCATGATCTCGCCGCGCGTGCCGAGCTTCTTAGCCTCGAGGTCGAGGTAGATCACGCCGCCGGCGTTGACGACGAAGTCGGGGGCGTACAGCACGCCGCGATGTGCGAGGCGCTCGGCGCCGCTGCGGTCGGCCAAGGGGTTGTTCGCGGGGCCGCACACCGCCTTGGCGTCGAGCGCGTCGATGACCTCGTCGGTGAGCAGTCCGCCGATGCCGGCGGGCACGAACACGTCGGCGGGCACCAGGTGCTCCTCGCCCGGCGTGCACCAGTGGGCGCCGAGCTCCGTGGCGAGGTCGCGCTTGGCGGGGTTGACGTCGGTGACCGTGAGGTGCGCGCCCTCGGCCGAGAGGCGCACCGCGAGGCGGCTGCCGACCTGGCCGAGGCCCGAGATCGTGATGCGACGGCCCTCGACATCGGGTGATCCCGCCACGCGCTCGAGCGTCGCGCGCAGCGATTCGTACACGCCGAGGCTCGTGGGGCCCGCGGGTTCACCCGACCCGCCGACGGCGTCGGGAAGGCCGACGACGTGCTCGGTGCGCTCGCTGACCACGAGCATGTCGTCGGTCGTCGAGCCGACATCCTCGGCGGTGCGGTACAGGCCGTGCAGCGACTCGACGGCGTCGCCGAGGTCGAGGAAGGCGGCGCGACGCCGCTCGAGGTCGAGGGTGGTTTCCGGCGGGAGGGCGATGACCGACTTGCCGCCGCCGGCGTCAAGCCCGGCCGCGGCGTTCTTGAGCGTCATCGCAGCCGACAGGCGCAGGGCGTCGCCGAGCGCATCGCTCCAGTGCGGGTACGTCCACAGGCGGGCGCCGCCGAGGGCGGAGCCGAGTACGGACGAGTGGAGCGCCACGGTGATGAAGAGGCCGCTGCGTCGCCCGGTGATCACCTCCACGCGCTCGTGCGTGAAATCGGGCAGGGGCAGGGAGGGTGTTGCGTGCGTCATCGCGGGTCTTCCTTCGGCGGGCCTCGTGGGCAGTGCGCTGGGATGCCGCGGCGTTGCGGCATCCGCCTCCATTGCACACCCTCGCGGCGGATTGTTCAACCACCTCGCCGCAGGCTGTGCAGATTGCGCGGTCATGCGGCTCGACCGTGGCAACCTGTCGCCCCCGCGTGGCGCTCTGTCGCCTCCGCGTGGCGCTCTGTTCGTGTCGCAGGACGTTCTCGGGAACCCGGGCGTGTCTGCGGCGTGTCGCCCGGGGTCCGCATCGGTCGTCCTGCGAGACGAACGCCCTCGGGTCCTCCCCAGGGCCGGGGCCGAGCGCGTTCTCCCCAGAAGCGACGACGGATGCCGCTGCCGCGGTCCGCTGACGACACCATCTATGGCATGCCCGCTGCCTTCGCTCCACGCCCCGAGGCTCGTTCCGTGCCGGCTGCTTTCACAGCGCGCTGCCACCGTGAGAATCGCGCGGTTCCAAAGAGATGGCACGTCTGGTCCCGCGCCGAGTTGATGGCGAACGGCTGGACCGCCCGGGCGCTGACAGCGGCCGTGCGCGGGGGGCGGCTCGTCCGAGCGCGCGAGAACGCCTATGTCCTTCCGGAAGCGCCCGAGGAATGCCGGACGGCCGCCGCGGTCGGGGGTCGTCTCACGTGCGTGTCGGAGCTCGCGCGGTGGGGTGTGTTCGTGTGGGACGCATCGGATGTGCACATCGCGGTGCCGTCGACGCGCTCGCGTCTGCGGAGGTCGCCCGGGGTACGCGTGCATTGGACCCAGTCCAGCGCAGACGGCTGGTCGAGCAC
>NZ_RRYE01000492.1 GCF_004010105.1 Microbacterium sp. CPCC 204701 | reverse complement strand
CGGTGCTCGAGAGGATCGCGTCGGGGCGGAATCCCGTCTCGGCCAGCTGCCGGGCCATGCGCGGCGCGTCGCGGCGGCCGCGGTCGTTCAGGGGACGGTCGTGGTCGTCGGGTGACGGGTCGCCCCAGTCCGACTTCGCGTGCCGCACCAGCACCAGGGTGATCATGGAGTCACGGCCTTCCCTGCCAGGAGCTCCAGCACGCACAGTGCCGCGAGGCGCACGGTGCGCGAATCGGCGGCATCCGCCGTCGCGTCGACCTCGACGATGTCGGCGCTGCGCACGCGTGCGTCGGATGCCGCCGCCCGCACCAGCGTGCGCAGCTCCCATGCCTGCAGGCCCCCGGGGACGGATGCCGGGCATCCCGGCGCGACCGACCGGTCGCACACGTCGACGTCGATGTCGAGGTGCACCGCGCCGCCGTCCGCTCCGGCGATCTCGAGGGCCTCGGCGACGACGTCGGCCGCGCCGCGGCGGCGCACGTCGTCGAGGGTGACGACGGTGATGCCGAGGTCGGCGGCACGCTGCGCGTACGCCACCGAGTTCGCGAAGTCGGCGATGCCGAGCTGCACGATCCGCGCCGGGTCGAATCCGTCCTCGACGAGCCGGCGCACCGGCGAGCCGTTGGACACCCCGTCGCGCAGATCGAAGTGCGCGTCGAGCGTGATGAGGCCCGTCGCGGCGGCGCCCTGCGCCATCGCGTAGGTGATCGAGTTGTCTCCGCCGAGCCCGATGACGAGCTCGGCGCGCTCCCGCAGCGCGGTGACGGCGGTGCGGACGGATGCCTCGCCCGCCGGCCCGTCCGGCTCGTCGATGTCGCCGGCGTCGGCGATGCGCAGCACCTCGTTCAGGTTTATCGGCGGGGGCCCGAGCAGCGTCGGGCTGTAGCGGCGCAGCGCCCGGCGCAGGGCGGCCGGCGTGGCGTGCGCGCCGGTGGGCGAGAGAGACGTGCGGAACGCGGGGATCCCCAGGATCGCGGCGTCCCAGCCGCCGTCGTCGATCGAGGGCCAGTCTCCCGCGCGCGGCCAGAGGAGGTCGTGGGAAAGCGTCACGGCGTCGACGCTACCCGTCCGTCACGCCGAGACGTAGACCCACGCGGTGCGGCCGCTGGCGAGCACGACCGACGTGCGCCGGTACAGCGCCACCTCGTACTCGTCCGACGCGTCGAGCTCGTCCTCGGTGAGGTGCAGCGCCCGGCCGACGACTTTGTCGAGCGGGTTGCCGGTCGTCCTCACGAGGGGGTGCACAGACAGCCCCGACAGGTCGACGACGCGCGGATCCTCGATCTCGACGTAGTCGACCGTGTACCCGGGGAGGATGTCGTCCTCACCGTCGAGCAGGCGCCCGAAGGTGTCGAGCTGCACCTCAGGATGCTGCAGCGTGCCGTAACTGAAGAGCAGGTGGTCGGGCCGTCGGGCGCTCACGCGATCAGGGTACCCGTGTCAGCCCAGCAGCGCGTGGGCGATCGCGTAGATCGCGAGGCCCGCGAGCGCGCCGACGATCGTGCCGTTGAGGCGGATGTACTGCAGGTCACGACCCACCATCAGTTCGATCTTCTCGGTGGTCTCGGCGGGGTCCCATCGCTCCACCGTGTCGGTGATGATCGACGCGATGTCGCGCCGGTAGCGGTCGACGAGGAATACCGCGGCGTCGGTGACCCACGAGTCCACGCGGCGCTGCAGCGCGGCATCCGTCGTCAGGCGCTCGCCGATCTCGGCGAGGGCCTGGGCGCCGCGCCGGCGCAGGCCGCTGTCGGGGTCGGCGAGCGAGCGCAGCAGCCCGGACTTGGCCGTGTTCCACGCGGTCGCGGCGAGCTCGCGCACGCGAGGGCTGTCGAACACCGCGTGCTTGGCGTCCTCGAACCGCCCGATGGTC
>NZ_RRYE01000491.1 GCF_004010105.1 Microbacterium sp. CPCC 204701 | reverse complement strand
CCGCAGGGCGCCCCCCAGCGCCACACGCCGGGGCATGCACCGGGGGCCGCATTCGGCGCTCCCGCGACCGACACCCAGCGCACCGTCCCGATCGACGGCACGCCGGAGTCGCCCGCGGCCCCGACATCGTCGGGCAGCCCGAAGAAGCCTTCGGGGGCGGGCAAGGTCGTCGGCCTCATGGTCGCGGCCGCCATCGTCGGCGGCGCCGCGGGCCTGGGCGGCACCTACGCGGGCCTCAACTGGTTCGCGCCCACGAGCACCGTCCCCGCGGCGGGCCCGAGCACGGTGACGGTCAACGACACCGACTCGGTGAACCAGACCACGGCGATCGCCGCCAAGGTCGTCCCGAGCGTCGTCACGATCGCCGCGACGAGCGATGCCGGCAGCGGCACCGGGTCGGGCGTCGTGCTGACCGAGGACGGCTACGTCGTGACGAACACGCACGTCGTGACCCTCGATGGCGCGACCGGCGACGCCGCGGTCCGCGTCACCACGTCGGACGGCCGGGTCTTCGACGCCGAGGTGGTCGGTCTTGACCCGATGTACGACCTCGCGGTCATCAAGCTGACGGATGCCGAAGGGCTGACACCGATCGAGTTCGCCGACTCCAGCAAGCTGAACGTCGGCGACGAGACGATCGCGGTGGGAGCCCCGCTGGGACTCGCCAACACCGTCACCACCGGCATCGTGAGCGCGCTCAACCGCTCCATCCAGATCGCGTCGGCAGCCGTCCCCGACACCGGCGGCGAGGACCAGCAGCCGCAGGAGGACGAGGGCGAGACCGGCGAGGACGGTCCGTTCCGCTTCGACTTCGGCCAGGGCCCGCAGCAGCAGACCCCGACCGAGACGATCTCGATCGCCGTGATCCAGACCGACGCTGCGATCAACCCCGGCAACTCGGGCGGTGCGCTGGTCGACTCCGAGGGCAAGCTGGTCGGCATCAACGTCGCGATCGCGACGGCCGGCGGCTCCGCCGGCGGCTCGGGTTCCATCGGTGTGGGCTTCTCGATCCCGTCGAAGGTCGTCGAGCGGGTCACCGGCGAGATCATCGAGAACGGCGAGGCGACGCACGGTCTGCTCGGGGCGATGGTGCGGCCCGCGGCATCCGTCGAGGACGCCACGATCTCAGGCGCTTACCTGCAGAGCGTCACCGAGGGCGGCCCCGCGGAGGCGGCAGGACTTCGGGCCGGCGACATCGTGACCGCCTTCAACGGCGTGCCGATCACGGACGCGACAGACCTCACCGCCCAGGTGCGCGCGGTCGCCGCGGGCAGCGAGGCCGAGATCACCTACGTCCGCGATGGTGAGACGCGCACCGTGGACGCCACCCTCGGGACGCTCGAGCAATAGCCCGTCCCGACGCAGGACGCCATCCTGCGAGCGCCTCCGCGACGCGGACGGTAGGCTCGCGGGGTGGCGTCCTTCTCGTTCGGCGCGGGAAATGCGAAGAAGCTCGCGGCCATCCCGCTGTACGCGCTGGGGCGTCTGCTGACCGCGACCGTGCCGCGCTCGCGCGACGAGTGGGTGTTCGGCTGCGCGGTCGGAATCGGCGACGGCGCGCTGGCGCTGTGGCACGCGGCCGCCGTCGACGGACGCCCGGCCGTGTGGCTGGTCGGCTCGGCACGAGAGGCGAGGGATGCCGCGGCACGAGGCATCCCGACGGTTTCGAAGCGTTCCCTGCAGGGGCTCTGGCGCACCGCGCGTGCACGAGTCGTGGTCGTCACCCACGGCTTCGGCGACGTCAACCGCTACGCCGTGTCGGGCGCTTTCGTGGTGCAGCTGTGGCACGGCATCCCGCTCAAGCGGATCGGGCTCGACTCGCCCGAGACGCTGCGCGTACCCACGCCGATCGCGCGCACGCCGCTCGCACGGCCGGTCCGCG
>NZ_RRYE01000490.1 GCF_004010105.1 Microbacterium sp. CPCC 204701 | reverse complement strand
AGCGCCGGATCGCCAGCAGGCGCTCGCCCTCCTCGCGGTCGCGCGACACCGTGACGGTGCCGCCGGCGGCACGCAGCACGGCGGCGATCGCGTCCGCCTCGGCCGCCGCTGCCGGCCCGTCGGTCTGGATCGTCAGCTGAGCCGCGCCGGGTGTCGGCGGAGCGAGAGCCAGCAGCGCGTGGACGGCTGCGAGGGACGCGGCATCCATCAGCTCCATGATCGCCGGCTGCGCACCCGACGCGGTGACGGCGGCGGATGCCTCGGCCGCAGTGCGCACGTCGCCGAAGGTCGCGGCAATCGTGCACACCACGCCGGGCACGAGCCGACGCAGCTTCAGCGTCGCGCCGACGACGACGCCGAGCGTGCCCTCGGATCCGATCACCAGCGACGTGAGGTCCAGGCCCGTGACGCCCTTGACCGTGCGATGGCCGAGGCGCAGCAGGCGCCCGTCGGCGAGCACCAGGTCGACGCCCAGCACCGCGTCGCGCACGACCCCGTACTTCGCGCACAGCAGCCCGCCGGCGCCCGTGGCGATGTTGCCGCCGACGGTCGAGATGGCGCGGCTCGCGGGGTCGGGCGCCCACCACAGGCCGTGCGGGGCGAGCGACGCGTTGAGGTCGGCGTTCAGGATCCCGGGTTCCACGACGGCGGTGAGGTCGTCGGCGCTCACCTCGAGGATGCGGTCCATCCCGCGCAGCGACAGTGCGATCTCGCCACCGCCCGCGTTCGCACCACCGGCCAGCCCGGTGCCGGCACCGCGGGTGACGACGGGGGTGCGGGTCTCGCTCGCGATGCGGAGGGTCTGCTGCACATCGTCGACGGAGCGGGCGCGGACGACCGCGATCGGAAGGCCGGATGCCGCGTGCCCCGACTTGTCGGCGCGGGCCACGGCCAGCGACTCCGGCGCGGTGTCGACCCGCTCGCCGAGAGCCGAGCGCAGGCGCGTGAGGACGTCGGCCTCGCTCACGAGAGGCGCCGGCGACCCGCGACGACTCCGACCGCGATCGCGACCGCGCCGAACGCGAGTCCGACCCAGACGTTGCCCATGTTCCACCAGGCCACGGTCGCCGACGCGTACACGAGGAGCTCGACGATCGCGCGGACGAACGGGTGCACCGCGATCACGGCACGGGGCGAGACGAACAATGCCCACGCGAGAATCGCGGCGACGGGCGCGACGATGCCGACGACGACGTTCCACGGGAACGGCCACATCGTGAAGCCCCACAGTGCCAGAGTCGCGAACGCGAAGATCTCGCACAGGAACGCCAGGATGTCGATCGCCGTCAGCGGCGTGCGCATCCCTGCCACCTGCTCGGCGGCGTGAGACGAGGCGCCGCTCGGTGCCGCGGGCGTGGTCCTGGTCGTGGGCGCGGGGGAGCCGTTCGGCGTGTCGGACATGCCTCAAGTCTACGGCTCGGGATGTGGCTGCTCCTGGCCGCGGGCGGCCGGCGGGCCTCACCCGGGATCGTCCGCGGGCTCCATCGCCGGCGTCCGAGCCGGGCGAAACCAGAGGTCTTCACCGTCGCGGAGTGCGCCGATCTTTCCGGACCCGCGTCATATTCCGGGCGGATCGCAGTCTCTTATTCAAGGAGGCACCTGGTTTTCTTCTGGGGAGGGAACCGACTGCCCCTCCCGCGGCCCCGATCCGCGGGAGGCGGGGCTCGGAGATAACTCGGGGGAGGGATCTCCGAGTTCCGCCGCCATCGTCGCCCGCACGCGTCAGACGGGCGTCCCGGCGACCCACACGCGCCGCACCTCGAGCGCATCGTCCAGCAGCACGGCGTCGGCGATGCCGCCCCTGTCGAGCCGGCCGAGATCCGGGCGCCCGATCGCCGCCGCGGGGATCGCGGTCGCCGCCGCGACGGCATCCGTCACGGGCACGCCG
>NZ_RRYE01000049.1 GCF_004010105.1 Microbacterium sp. CPCC 204701 | reverse complement strand
CTGGTTGGCGATCACCGCCAGCAGGCGCCGCAGGGCGGCGACCTGCCCCGTCGGCGGCGCTGGGCGCGTGGTGCCGCGAGGCACAGGCAGCTCGGCATCGGCGACGACCGTCTGCCCCGCCCGCGCCATCATCGCGCGTATGTCGGCGGTGCGGCGGCCGATCGTCCGCTGCAGGTGCGCCGGCCCGCTGAGCACGTCCTGCAGCGCGACGCGACGCGCCGCTGCCGACCCGTACTGAAGGCAGAGGACGTGGTTGACGTCCTGCGCGAACGACGACGACAGCACTCCCCCACCGCGCGGCGACTTCGAGTGCACCAGCGCGGTGATCAGGCGATTGCGAAGCTGGTAGTACGCCTGCCAGTCGAGACCGTCGTCCTTGCCTGTCCAGGGCATGTGCCACAGCGCGGCGCCCGGCAGGGTCACCGTCGTCACGCCGTGTGCCGCGGCGCGCAGCCCGAACTCCGCGTCGTCCCACTTGATGAACAGCGGGAGCGACGCACCGAGACGCCGCACGGTCCGCAGCGGCACCAGACACATCCACCAGCCGTTGTAGTCGACGACGTGGCGCATCCGCAGTCGCGGTGTGGCCTCGATTGACGCCACAGCGAGGTCGACCGGCGCGAGAGCGGGCTCGACGGAGGTCCACCAGAAGCCGCGCGGTTCGATGCGTTCACCGATGGAGTGGAGCACGGTGCGGTCGGTCAGGCTCAGCATCTGGGCTCCGACGATCGTCTCGCGCGAGGTGCTGGCAGCGAACGCGAGCATGCGCAGGATCGACTCGGGCTCGAGCAGCACGTCGTCATCGAGAAGCAGCGCATGGGTCGCGTCGGTGGCGAGGGACTCGATCATCCCGCGGCTGAACCCGCCCGAGCCCCCGAGGTTGGGCTGCTCGATGAGGGTGAATCGATCACCGAGCGTCGCTGCGGCAGCGCCGAAACCCGGCGCCTCGCGCACCGGCCGATCGCCCTGGTCGACGACGAAGATCCTGGACAACTGCCCGGCCACCGTCTCATCGGCGACGAGCCGCTCGAGGACGCCGACGCAATCCTCGCCGCGGTTGTGCGTCGTGATGCACACACTGGCCGTGGCGGGTTCGGTGGTGTCCGCCATCCACGCCGCGCCGCTCAGGATCGTGCCGGACTGTCCACCGTCGATCTCGATCCAGAACAGGGCACCGTCCGCGATCCCGAGCTCGAACGAGAACGGTCCGTCCGCCTCCAGCGTGGCGAGCACTCGCCGCCCCGTCGCCTCGTCCGCGGCACAGACGCGCACGCTCGCCGCTCGATCGACCTCGCCGACCAGCGTGACCGTCCGGACTGCGGTGTGGGCGCGCCAGTAGGCTGCCGGGAACGCGCCGAAGTACGTCGCGAGGGATGCCGTCGCCCCGGGCTCGACGGAGAGGCTCGATCGCTCCCACGACACGGCGCCGGGTTCCGCGCGAACGTACAGCGGCTGCGCGGCCTCGTCTCCCGGTTGGGGGAAGAGGACGCGCTGGACGCACCGCGAACGCGAGGCTTCCGGCATCCGCCCGCTACTTCTCGTCGATGCGGATCGCGGCGGCGACCGGACCGATGGTGGTCTGCGAGCCTTCGACGGCGAAGTGCGCACCCTGCATGAGCGAATGCGACGCGTCCACGCTGATGCCCGAGACGTTCGCGTTCACGACGTAGCGACCCGGGCTGAGTTGCGCACCGTCCACTGCGATATCGACGGTCGTGACGCCGTCGAGCGGGGAGAGTTGCAGTTGCAGCAGATCAGTGTTCGAGGCCAGCGCCATCTGCCCCATGGCCGTATCGATGCTGAACCCGATGGCCCACTCATCGACGGGGACGTAGGACCTCACGCCGACACGCATGACGAAAGGCTCTCCGATCGAGAGCGCCTCGCGCGGTGTGCCGTCGTCCCCGACGATCTCGATGCCCTGGATGGCGATCGCGGTGCTGATCTCGTCGGGCCGGGCCTCGCCGACGCCGTTGTGCGCCAGGAGCTCGCGGAACCGCTCGATGGCGGTGACGGGGATGCCGTCGTAGACCATCTGTCCGCGGTTCATCAGGATCACTCGGTCGCACAGTGCGGCGATCTGATCCAGGGCATGGCTCACGATGATGATCGTGCGTCCCTCGGACTGGAACTCGCTGATCTTGTCGAGGCACTTGCGCTGGAACTGCTCGTCGCCGACGGCCAGTACCTCGTCGACGAGCAGGATGTCGGGGTCGGTGTGCACGGCGATCGCGAAGGCGAGACGGACGTACATGCCGGACGAGTAGAACTTGATCTGCGTGTCGATGAACTCGCCGACGCCAGAGAACTCCAGGATCGCATCGAACTGCGCTGCCGTTTCTTCGGCACTCAGCCCCAGAACCGAGGCGTTGAGGAACACGTTCTCGCGGCCGGTCAGATCCGGGTGGAAGCCTGCTCCCAGCTCGAGCAGCGCTGCGATGCGGCCGCGCTGCTCGACCGTGCCCGAGGTCGGCTGGATGATGCCGCCGATCACCTTGAGGAGCGTGCTCTTGCCGGAGCCGTTGTGCCCGATGAGCCCGATCGTGTTTCCGGCGCGGATGTCGAGGCTGACATCGCTGAGCGCCCAGAAGTCCTGTTTATGGGCGCGGCCCGCGCGACCCAGCGTGACGATGCGCTCCTTGAGCGAGGAGTCCTTGCGGACCGTGAATCGCTTGGACACGTGAGAGATGCGCACGACCTCGGGGCGCAACGACGCCGTGGGGGATGCTGGCGAGACGGCGGTCATGCTCACAGCTCCTGTGCGAAGTCGCCCTGCAGGCGCAGGAAGATGCGGTGGCTCACCAGGAGAAGGCCGATGCCGATCACGAGTGCGATGATCAACCGGAGCAGGAGGTTGTCGGGCTGCGGCAGGTCTTCACCGGCGACCCAGAATGCCCGCTGGAAACCGAGCACGGCAAGGGTCAGCGGATTGTCGGTGTAGATCTCGAGGGCGATCGGGTTGGTGATGATCGAGGCCACCATCTGCCACGAATACACGACCGGCGACATCCAGAACAGCAGCAGCGTCGCCACCTCCACGAGGTATTGCATGTCGCGCAGATACACGTTGAAGGCCGAGCACAGCAGGGCGAACGCCAGTCCGTAGACCAGAAGGACCGCCAGCGCCGGGAAGGCATAGAAGAAGTCCACGCCGAAGGGAGGTTTGCCGACGAGCAGCGTCGCCAGGAAGAGCACCACGACCTGCACGGCGAAGTTGAACAGGCCCGACCCGGTGCTCGCGAGCGGAAACACCTCGCGCGGCATGTAGACCTTCTTGACCAGGCCCGCATTCGCGATGATCGACCCGGTTCCCCCGACCGCGATCTCCTGGAACAGCCCCATGGCGGTGAGCCCGGCGAAGACGTACACCGCGAAGTCGGGGATGCCGCGCGCGGCGCCGAGGAAATGCCCGAGTACGACGTAGTAGATCGTGAGCTGGACGAGGGGGCGCGCGAGAGCCCAGAGGAAGCCGAGGGCGGAGTCCTTGTAACGCGCCTTCAGATCGCGACGCACCAGGAGCCCGAGCATCTCGCGGTGAGCGAAGATCTCACGCACCGGACGCACGAATCCGTCCCACCCCGAGCCGAGCGCGCCGACGCTGCGCATGGGCAGCGTCCCCAGGCGGGTGAAGCGCTCTTCGGCGACAGGGAGGAACTCGGGCATAACTGGTCAATCCTAACCGTGCGCCGTCGAGACGCTGATCAACGCTCTGGAAGGCGCCGGCGCACCGCTGCCCTGACGCGTCCGAACGCGCTCCGCACACGCAGCACGCGCTCGGCGGCGCGAACCAGCGCGGCTTCGGATCCGGGGCGGTGCAGGCGCGCGTACATTCGCGCGAAGTCGGTCAGTGTGCCGTACTCCACCGGCCCTGCCGCTTTGAGCAGCTGGATCTGCTGCATCGTGCTGTCGCGCAGCGTGCTGGAGAATTGATCGAGGTTGTAGTCCAGCGCCGCATAGCTCGACGCGAAGTACTCGCTGTTGGCGATGGTGCGGCTGTGGAAGCCCAGCTCGCCTGCGGCGTAGACGGGCATTCTCTCGAGCACGTGCGCCAGGCCGCCGTCCTGGTACGCGTCCGCGCCGCCGAACTGGTCGTAGGTCCATTCGTGCTCCACGAGCAGCCGCAGCGCTGCGGGCCGCGCGATGAACATCGAGCCGAAAGGGGCCAATGGCGAGACCTCGTCGATGGGCACGCGGATGCCGAGCTCGCGAGCGAGCACCGTGAAGGCGGGCTTGTTGGCCCACCAGCCGTGCCCCAGGCTCGGATAGCCCAGGTGGATGGTCGGCGGGAATGCCAGGCCGAGCCCGCGCTCCCGCTGGAACAGTCCCACCACGTTGGCCGCGTACCCCGGGCTGTCGAGCAGGTTGGTGAACTGCTGTCGTTGGAAGTGGCGACCGACGTTATAGCCGTCCTGCGGCGTCTTCTTGGAGTGCAGCTTCACCACGAGGTCGTAGTCCCCGCTGAGCAGGAGATCGCGGCATCCGATGAGGAAGGCGGACTGGTCTCGCCCATCGTTGGAGGCGACGACCTGCACGTCGGCGGAGCCGCGGGATGTCCTTGCTACGATCGCCTTGCGGATCCGCGAAGCTCGTCCGTCGTCGGGTGTGGTGACCACGAGGTCGTAGCCGCCGGGCAGGAAGTCCGCGCGATCGAGGATCTCGTCCGTCATCTCCGGGTAGAACACATGGGCCACGACGAGGGTGCGCAGCGGTGCGGCGGGGTCGTAGCCCTCCGCGGCGTCGGGCAGCACCTCGAGCATCGCGGCATCGGCGTTGAGGGTGCGCGGCTCCACATTCCTCGCGAGATCGGCGTAGACGAGGTCGATCGGATAGCCGAGCTCCTCCACGGCTTGCAGCGTCCAGCGTCCCACCACCGCCAGGTGGTCGAGGTAGGGCGGCCACTGGAAGAACGGACGGCGCTTGAGTGTCGGGCATCCGGCGCGGATGAGCTGTTCGGCATACAGCACGGCGTGGTTTTCGACCTTGTCGGTCAGCGTCGGGAAGGCGACCTCGCCGACGTAGCCGAGGTCGGTGAAATGCTCCGTGAAGACGCCCTCATGCTTGACGACGGCGTCAGCGTACGTGTCCATCTGGGGCAGATCGCGCCAGTAGTCGCGCCAATGCTCCGAGAGGAACATCTCGCGCCGCACCGCCACCCAGTAGGACTGGAGATGGTAAGGCAGATAGCCGGTGTTCGTGAAGGGATGAGGCTCGACGCGGAGGTGATCGGTCATGCCCCAGAAGTGAAGCGGACTGCGATCCATCCGCTCGAACATCGGCCCGAAGGGGCGCACCGGCCCGAACCAGGTGTCATTGGCCAGCAGCACCTCGTCGAACTCCGCGATGCGCTCACCCACGTCATCCAGTCCCGCTTTGTACCCCCAGATGTCGTACCCGCGATTCTCGCGGACGATGATCCGGTCCGCCAAGGGTGAGAGTCGCGAGCGGCCCAGATCCGTCAGCTCGCCGTTGACGACGACCATGATCTCGGCGCAATGCTCCCGTAGCCGCGTGAGCGCGTACGGGATGTACTCCTCCACGTCGCCTCGGATGTCGTAGACGACGTAGATCAGCAGTCGGCGCCCGTCCGGCGGGAACTCGGTGGCGTCCCTGGCGGGATAGGTGATCAGCTCGGCAGTCTTCATCGGCGTTCCCCCGGTGCATGTCCGCGCAACACCGACGTCATCGTGCGCACGCCTCGCCGCAGGTGTTTCAGGATCACGACGGCGCGCAGCGCCAGCTCGAACACCGGCATCGTGAGCTTCGAGAGCCGCGGGTGGTTCACACGGATGTACATGCGCGCAAGCGCCACGACGCCCAGGTGGCCGGCATCCCCCGCACGTTGCATCAGCGCGATCTGCTCGACCGGCCATCCTCGCGTGGTCGAGAACAGGTTGTCGATCTTTGATTCGAGGATCGTGTGGCTGATGGAAGCATGCTCGCGGGTCAGCACGGTCCGCGCGTGATAGCCGAGCTCCGCACCCGCGTAGACGACCAGACGCTCCTGCACGCGGGCGAGGTCCCGATACACCTGGCCGGTGCGCTTGCCGTAGTCGCGGAACATCCACCGCTTCTCCAACAGCGGTCCCAGTGCCTCAGGGCGGCCGATCCACATGCCCCCGAATGGTGCGAGCGGCGAGACGGCGTCGAGCGGGACACGTATCCCGAGACCTCGCGCAAGGGTCTCAGCGGCGTCGCGCAGACTGCCCCATGCGTGCCCCATCGTGGCGTAGCCGATGTGCATCATCGGGGGGAACACCATGCCGAGTCCCGGCTCGCGCTGGAACAGTGCCAGCAGGTTTGCGACGTAGCCGCGACTGTGGAGCAGGTTGTCGTATTGGTATCGCCGGAAATAGCGTCTGACGTTCACCGTCTTGTCACGCGTGCGCCTGGAATGGACCTTCACGATGAGGTCGTAGCGCCCGCCGAGAAGCACGTCGCGGCACCCCACGAAGAAGTCACTCATGTCGCGCCCGCGGTTGGCCGGCGTCACGCGGACATCGACCGCGGCGAGGTTCGGGTCATCGCGGCGCTCGAGGATGCGCTGCAGCTTCTCTGCCCGCTTGCCGTCGTTCGTCGTCACGAAGAGGTTGTAGGGCGAGGGAAGGTTGCCGAGCCGGGCGAGAAGATCCTGCACCCCGTCGAGGTCGCTGACATGGGCGATCGCGGCGATGCGGAACGGCGCACTGTGGTCGTACGCGGTGTCGACGTCCGGCAGGACCTCCACCATCCCGCCGATCGCGTACAGCGCCTTCGGCTGCACCGTCCGAGCCAGGTTCTGCCACACCAGGGCACACGGGAACCCGAGATCGTCCAGGTGGCGGATGAGCTCACGGCCGATGACGGCGAATCGGTCCAGGTACGGAGGGTACTGCAGGAAGACGGTTCGCGGCAGGACCGGGCATCCGGCGTCGAGGAGCAGGCTCGGCGTGAACAGGGCCGGATCGGTGCTCGGGAACTGCGCCGCGGGAAACGCGTACGACACCGCGGCACCCGTCCGTGCGAAGTGCCGCAGGAACGCCACCTCCTCGTCCGGGGAGGCCGCGCGGCCGCGATCCTCCCAGTAGCGTCGCCACCGCCCCGATGCGAACGCCTCACGCCGCAGCGCCGTCCACGCCCAGGGCAGCACCTCGCGTGTGAAGCCGGCGTCGGAAAACGTCTCGGGTGGTCCTCCCGCGTTCTCGATCATCGCCCACACCACGGCCGGATCGCCGTCCATCCTCCCCAGCACCGCGCCGAGATCGGAAACGGGCCCGAACCAGGAGTCCCCGGTGAGGATGACCTCGTCGTAGCGGTCCAGCCCGGCCTCGGCATCGACCGCGAGGCGATAGGACGCGGGATCGAACGAGCGACCCGACCTCCCGACGATTCCGTCGACGACGCCCCTCAGCCGAGCCATCTCGGCATCCGGTGCGTCGGCGGGCACCACAGCGACGATCCGGTCGGCGTGATCTCGCAGGGCGGCCAGCGCGTGCAGCACGAAGTCGTCGATGCGACGATCCGCCCGCGAGACGGCATAGACGACGAGTCTGCGGGACTCGCCGGCGGCGTCGGTGTCGCGTCCTGTTCCCGCATCGACGTCCATCGCTCGCCCGGAGCCGCTCAGTTCAGGCCCTGCTGCAGCGCCTTGAGGAGGTACGTGCCGTAACCGCTCTTCACCAGCGGCTCGGCACGCTCGCGCAGTTCGTCGTCGGTGAGGAATCCCATGCGCCAGGCGACCTCCTCCGGGCACCCGATCGACAGGCCCTGGCGCTTCTCGACGGTGCGGATGAAATCGGTCGCCTCACTGAGAGAGTCGAACGTCCCGGTGTCAAGCCACGCGGTGCCGCGGGGAAGCAGTTCGACTTTCAGATCACCGCGCGCAAGGTAGGCCTTGTTCACGTCGGTGATCTCGAGCTCGCCGCGCGGCGACGGGGTGAGGTCCTTGGCGATCTCGACCACGTCGTTGTCGTAGAAGTACAGGCCGGGAACGGCGTAGTTGCTCTTGGGTGCGGTGGGCTTCTCTTCGAGCGACACGACGTTGCCGAGGCCATCGAACTCAACGACGCCGTAGGCGGTCGGATCGTCGACCCAGTAGCCGAAGACCACACCACCCGACAGATCGGTGTACTGGCGCAGTCGCGTGCCCATGCCCTGCCCGTAGAAGATGTTGTCTCCGAGGACGAGCGCCGCGGAGTCGCCGCCGATGTGCTCCTCGCCGAGGATGAACGCCTGAGCCAGGCCATCGGGCGACGGCTGGGTCTTGTAGGTGATCGAGACGCCGAAGCGAGTGCCGTCGCCGAGGAGGCGCTGGAACTGGTCGGAGTCCTGCGGGGTCGTGATGATGAGGATGTCGCGGATGCCGGCCAGGATAAGGGTCGACAGCGGGTAGTAGATCATCGGCTTGTCGTACACGGGGACGAGCTGCTTCGAGATTCCCAGGGTGATCGGGTGCAAACGAGAGCCCGTGCCGCCTGCCAGGATGATGCCACGCATTCCTCTAGTCTCAGGCATCGGCCGGGCAGCGCCAAACCTGCTGGCCGCAGTCCGGCCCGGTATCCTGGAACGATGCGCAGACTCCTGGTCACTGGCGGTGCCGGCTTCATCGGCTCGAACTTCGTCCACCACGTCCTCGAGCACACCGACGACCATGTCACAGTCCTCGACAAGCTGACCTACGCAGGCAATCTCGCCTCCCTCGACAACCTCCCGCGCGAGCGTTTCGACTTCGTCGAAGGGGACATCGCCGACGCCGCTCTCGTCGACGGGCTGTTCTCGCGCGTGGATGCCGTCGTCCACTACGCCGCCGAGTCTCATAACGACAACTCGCTGCACGACCCGCGCCCCTTCCTCGACACCAACATCATCGGCACGTACACGCTGCTGGAAGCCGCACGCAAGCACGACCGGCGGTTCCATCACATCTCGACCGACGAGGTGTACGGCGACCTCGAACTCGACGACCCGGACCGTTTCACCGAGCAGACGCCGTACAACCCGTCCTCCCCCTACTCCTCCACCAAGGCGGGCAGCGATCTGCTGGTGCGCGCGTGGGTTCGCTCCTTCGGAGTGAACGCCACGATTTCGAACTGCTCGAACAACTACGGCCCGTACCAGCACGTCGAGAAGTTCATCCCGCGTCAGATCACGAACGTGATCCGCGGCGTCCGTCCGAGACTGTACGGCGCGGGTGAGAACGTGCGCGATTGGATCCACGCCGACGACCATTCCTCGGCGGTGCTGACGATTCTCGATCGAGGTGAGATCGGCGAGACCTACCTCATCGGCGCTGACGGCGAGAAGAACAACAAAGAGGTGGTCGAGCTCATTCTGGAGCTCATGGGCGAGCCCCGCGACGCATACGATCACGTCACCGACCGAGCCGGCCACGACCTCCGTTACGCCATCGACTCCACCAAGCTGCGCACCGACCTGGGCTGGCAACCGGCCTACGGCGACTTCGAGTCGGGCCTCGCCGCCACCATCCGGTGGTACCGCGACAACGAGGACTGGTGGGCGGCGACCAAGGACCACGTCGAGGCGTTCTACGCGTCGAAGGGGCAGTGATGACCGCGTTCGGGAACACACTCGCACGCACGGAGACCAATATCCCCGGCCTGGTCGTGTTCGACCTGCCCGTTCACGGTGACTCCCGCGGATGGTTCAAAGAGAACTGGCAGCGCGAGAAGATGACCGCGCTGGGCCTTCCCGACTTCGGCCCGGTGCAGAACAACATCTCGTTCAACGACGCCGTGGGCACCACACGAGGGATCCACGCGGAGCCGTGGGACAAGTGGGTGTCGGTGGCGACGGGCCGCATCTTCGGCGCCTGGGTCGATCTTCGCGAGGGCCCGACGTTCGGCGAGGTGTTCACTGTCGAGCTGGACCCGTCACGGGCGATCTTCGTGCCCCGCGGCGTGGGCAATTCCTATCAGACGCTCGAGGCCGACACCGCGTACACATACCTCGTCAACGACCACTGGTCTCCCGACGCCGAGTATGCCTTCCTCAACCTGGCGGACGAGACCGCGGCGATCGCGTGGCCGATCCCGCTCTCGGACGCCGAGATCTCGGCGAAGGACCTCGCGCACCCGCGGCTGACGGATGTCGCCCCCATCCCGCCGAAGAAGACCCTCGTCGTCGGCGCGGGGGGTCAACTCGGCCGCGCGCTGCGCGCAGAATTCGGGGACGCCCGGCACATCGAGTACGCCACGCGCGCCGAGTTCGACCTCACGGACGCCGACATGGCATACGCCCGTCGATGGCGTGACTACGGCGTCATCGTCAATGCCGCCGCGTACACCGCGGTCGATCTCGCAGAGACTCCGGACGGGCGCCGCGACGCGTGGGCGGCGAACGCCACCGCCGTCGCCGCGCTCGCGCGCGTCGCCGCCGAAAACGGCATCACGCTGGTACACGTCTCAAGCGATTACGTCTTCGACGGCTCGAAGGACGGGGCCTACACCGAGAGCGACCCCGTGATTCCGTTGGGCGTCTATGGGCAGTCCAAGGCCGCCGGCGACGTGGCGGCCGCGCTCGCACCGCGTCATTACATCATCCGAACGAGTTGGGTGATCGGCGAAGGGAAGAACTTCGTCGGTACGATGGCGTCGCTGGCTGAGCGCGGCATCGACCCCAACGTCGTCGACGATCAGCGCGGACGACTGACCTTCACCTCGGAAATCGCCCGCGCGATCGCGCACCTCCTCGACACCGAAGCCGCGTTCGGCGTCTACAACGTGACCTGCGACGGCGAGCCTGCCACCTGGGCCGAGATCGCCCGGAACGTGTTCGCGCTCGGCGGGCACGACCCGTCACGCGTGAGTGGTGTGAGCGCCGAGGCGTACTTCGCCTCGACGGCCGGCCCGGTGGCACCTCGCCCGCGCAACAGCGTGCTCGACCTGGCGAAGATCCGTGCGACCGGTTTCGAGCCCGCCGACGCGATGGATGCCCTGAAGGATCACCTCGCCGGCTGACGTGGGAGCTCGACCGCCGGGACCCTGCGGCTGTGAAACAGCGCCGCCGCGGGCCCTCGCTGGAGAGGACGCGGCCTAAGGCACCGTGACGGAACGACATCCCAGAGTCGGGTTCGCGCCGCCTGCGCTGTCGATCGCGTAGATGCAGACGCGATGCGTTCCCGCAGGAGCCGGCATGGATGCGACGAATCCGTGCGCATCGCCCGAGGCTGGATGCGCGGCCGCGACGTCGGGACGGGACAGGTTCGCACTGAATGCTCGGCCGACTCCACCCACGTAGACGTGCACGGCGATCGGCGCGGTCGTGTTCGGATCGATCGCCCACCCCGAGACCGTCAGAGCACCCGGCGCGACCGACGCACCCTCGAAGTTGCCGAACGGGGTCTTGTTGGTTGCGGGCGCCGGCGCCGAGACGGTCACGGAACGACAGCCGAGAGTGGGGTTCGCTCCCCCGCCGGTGTCGATGGCGTACGCGCAGACCTGGTGCGTGCCGGTCGAAGCCGGCACCTGCACGACGAACCCGTGCCGATCGCCGTAGCCCGGATACGCCGCCGCCACGTCGGGTCGCGACACGTCGGCGGTGTAGCCGCGCCCCGCGCCATTGACGTACACGTGGACTTCGATCGGACCGGTGACATTGGGGTCGATCGCCCAACCCGCGATCGTCAGCGTTCCCGACGACACGCCGACGGACTCGAAGTTGCCGATCGGTGCCCGGTTGACCGTGGGAGCGGGTGCCGAGATGGTTACCGAACGGCAGCCGAGGGTGGGGTTCGTTCCGCCGGCATCGTCGATCGCGTACACGCAGACCTGGTGCGTCCCCCTCGAAGCCGGCACCTGCACAACGAACCCGTGCCGATCGCCGTAGCCCGGATGCGCCGCCGCGACGTCGGGACGCGACACATTGGCCATGTGGGCCTTTCCAACGCCGTTGACGTAGACATGCACCGGGATCGGGCCTGTCACGTTCGGGTCGATCGCCCAGCCTGTGATGGTCAGCTTGTCCGAGGATGCCGCGACCGACTCGAAGTTGCCGATCGGCGCGCGATTGACGGTCGGAGTCGGCGGCGCCACCGTCGCATCACGGCAGCCGATCGGGACATCACCGCCGATGACGCCCGTGTTGACCGCGACCGCGCACACGGTGGACTTGCCGACAGGGAGTGTCAGTTTCGCAGAGAATCCGTGGTTCGACCCGGAACCGGGATACGACGCTCCGACGTCGGGACGAGACCGATCCGCCGTGACCGTCGTCGTCGAACCGCCGACGGTGAGCCGGACGCGGATGGGCGAGGTGGTGTCGGGGTCGATCGCCCACCCCGCCGCCGTCGCGGTCGAGCCCGCGACAGTCAACGACTCGAGGTACCCGATGGGCGCGTTGCCGCCGTCGATGGGGCCGCTCACGGTCACCGAGCCGCAGGAGAGCAGCTGGTTGGTCCCGCCGCCCGCGTTGATCCCGTAGGCGCACACCCTGTGTGTGCCCGCGGCGGGTACCGCGACACGGACGTCGAACCCGTGACGCGATCCCAGTGCGGGAAAGGCGGCGCCGACGTCGGGACGTTCCTTGGCCGCGACGAACGCCTTGCCGACGGAACCGACGTAAACGTGAATCTCGATGGGGTTCGCCGTGTCAGGGTCAGCAGCCCATCCGGTGAGTCGGATCGAGCCGGAGTCGCTCTGCATCGACTCGACGTAGCCGAACGGATTGCCGCCTCCGGTGGCGGTTCCGAACCAGTCGGTGAAGTACTGGTAGAAGTTCCGGTTGCCGTACGAGGAGCAGCCGTCGCCCTCCCCGTAGCCGGCCCTCAGAGCAGCAGCGTTCGGCTGATAGGGCGTGTAGTAGTACAGGTTGGCGGTGGCCTGGTTCTGGATGTGCACCGGCGACGAGCCGCATGCAGCATTCGGGTGCCACCGGACGTTCCAGGTCTTGCCCGGTGCATACCACGTGAAGTACTGGCTCGTCCCGGGCGGGTTCGCGTAGCGCTTCAGTTGCCACGCAGCGCCGTACACCTGGTTGAAGAAGCCGTAGTAGCGCGTGTCGCATGCCGCAGTGTCGGGGCATCCTTGACCCATCGCGATCGTGTAGCGCCAGTCTGAGGGCCATGTGTGCGTGACGAGCCCCTGCTCCTTCTGGAGCGTCACCAGGATGACCTGCGGGTTGATCCCGCACGCTTGCGCGACCTTGTAAATGATCGTGGACGCCCGCTCGCGGACACCTCCCGAGTACGCGCCGCACATCGCGTCGGCGCTCGTCGTGCGCGATGTGTCATACCAGTCCTTCAGACACACGTAGCCGGCTTGGCAGTTGGGGACCTTGGATTGCAGGAACTGCTGGATCTGCGCCTCGCTCATCGTTCCGCGGTCGAAGAATTTCGCGTCACTGATGATGTTGCCCGGCTTGAACTGTGACAGGTCGGCAGCCTTCACGCGGGATTCCGCAGGCGCGAGTCCGGACTGGGACGCTGCCACGCTCACGGCGTCTTCCGTCGCGACAGCGGTGGATGCTGTGGAGACCGCCGGCGCCAGAAGCAATCCACCGAGAAGACTCAATGTCGTCGCGACGACACCGATTCGACGCCGTACGGACACGCGGGGACCCCCCTGCTCACCTGCAGCCACGAGAACAGTGTGACGCAGCCTGGAGTCCGACGACAGGCGCCTCGCCGACGCGCCTGAGATTGGTTCGACCTTCGGACCAACCTCTACAGCTCGGCGTGGAGCACCCAGACCTTGTCGGCCG
>NZ_RRYE01000489.1 GCF_004010105.1 Microbacterium sp. CPCC 204701 | reverse complement strand
CAGGGTCGGCGCGGCAGGCGCAGGCGTGGGCTGCTTGCCATCGCCGGGCGCAGCGGATGCCGCGGGCGCGGTGATGGCCGACAGCACCAGGGCGCCGGCGACCGCCGCCGCCGCGAGGGCCGCTCGTCCCGTCCAGGTCGTGGGTTCGCCGCTGACTCGATCGTGGGGGCGCCTGCTGCTCGGCCGCATCCGGGGTCGCGTCCTTCCTCTTTGATGAGGGCGCGCCGAAACCGGGGATGAGCGCGTCCGCGCCCACTCTGGCGTTGCTGAGTAAACGCTGAGAGAGCAGAGGTCGACGATCGGGCGTCCGAAGGTGAACGGCTCGTGCGGGTCGCACTGACGCCGCCCGGGGATCAGGGGCGGCGGGTTTCAGGAGCGGCGGGGGTCAGGCGCCGCGGCTCCCGGCATCCGTCGCCCCCACGTCGGTGCGGTGGAAGTTCTGGAACGAACGAGATGCCGTCGGCCCGCGCTGACCCTGATACCTGTTGCCGTACGGACCCGAGCCGTACGGGTTCTCGGTGGGCGACGACAGCCGGAAGAAGCACAGCTGGCCGATCTTCATGCCCGGCCACAGCTTGATGGGCAGCGTCGCCACGTTCGAGAGCTCGAGGGTCACGTGGCCCGAGAATCCGGGATCGATGAAGCCCGCCGTCGAGTGCGTGAGCAGGCCCAGGCGCCCGAGCGACGACTTGCCCTCGAGGCGCGCCGCGACGTCGTCGGGGAGCGTGATCTGCTCGAACGTCGAACCCAGCGCGAACTCGCCGGGGTGCAGGATGAACGGCTCGCCCCGCTCGACCTCGATGAGGCGGGTGAGCTCGGGCTGGTCCTCGGCCGGATCGATGAACGGGTACTTGTGGTTGTCGAACAGGCGGAAGTAGCGGTCGAGGCGGACGTCGACGCTCGAGGGCTGCACCATGGCGGGTTCCCACGGGTCGAGGCCGATGCGCCCCGCGTCGATCTCGAGCCGGATGTCGCGGTCACTCAGCAGCACGGGGGACAGCCTATCTGGGCGGTGCTGTTATGCTGGCCGGGCGCCGTAACAGGTGCCTGCGAGCCCGGTTCGCCGGCTCCGGGGCTGTAGTTCAATGGCAGAACTTCTGCTTCCCAAGCAGACAGCGCGGGTTCGATTCCCGTCAGCCCCTCCACATGTCACGATCCGTCGCCGCCCACGAGTTCTCGCCGTGGGACTTCTGGCGCGGGGCCGATCGCGATGCCCGCGAGGGGCAGCTCGCGTGGCAGCGCTCGATCGTCGCCGGCAGGCCAGGCCACGAGCTCGGCACCGAGTGCTTCGTGTCGGAGCTCGCGTCGGTCGACAACGACGTGCTGCGACTCGGAGACCGCACCTACGTCGCCGCCGGTGCGTACCTCACCGGCGAGCTCGTCACGGGCGCGGACTGCAGCATCAACCCCTACACGGTGATCCGCGGCACGGTCACGATGGGCGACGGCGTGCGCATCGGCGCTCACACCTCGATCCTCGGGTTCAACCACTCGATGGATTCCGACCAGCCCGTCTTCCGCCAGCCCCTCACCTCGAAGGGCATCGTCATCGGCGACGACGTGTGGATCGGCTCGCACGTCGTGATCCTCGACGGTGTCCGCGTCGGCTCGCATTCGGTGCTCGCGGCGAGCGCGGTCGTCACCAAGGACGTTCCGGACGGCGCGATCGTCGGCGGCAACCCCGCGAAGTTCATCCGCTGGCGCGTCGAGCCCGAAGACACCGGTGTCGAGCCGCGGGCTGCCGCCGAGGCAGCCGCGCGCGGCGAGGACGGGGCGGCCCAGGCGAGCGTGATCACGCAGACGGCGCAGGATGAGAGGGATTCCGAGGCCTGGCGCCCGGCGGATCTCGCGGTGCAGCGGCTCGCCGCAGCCGCAGCAGAGCGCGCCGCC
>NZ_RRYE01000488.1 GCF_004010105.1 Microbacterium sp. CPCC 204701 | reverse complement strand
GGCCACGACGACAGCGTGCGCACGAGCGGGGCGAGGGCCGCGGCAGCCGGATCGAGCGCGCGCTCTGCGCGCGTGCCGGGATCATCCGGTCCCGCCACGATCCGCAGCGCCGCCGCGGCCGCGCGGTCGGGGTCGTAGTCCCGGGGATTCCATGCCCAGTCCGCGAACGCGGCGATGCCGAAGCAGCCAGGAGAGAACTCGACCATGGGGTTCGACCAGGCGCCGCGCAGCGCCGACCCCTCGACGTCGCTCGTGCGACCGAGGAGCGGGCCCAGGAATGCCCGGCCGCGATCGAAGTCGTTGACGGGAAAGTTGTCCCACAGCAGCAGGCGGTCGCCGAACACGGCGGCGGCCGCGTCGATGTCGTCGCGCGTGATGTCGCCGACCACGATGTCGCGGCCCGTCCACCACACCAGCGCCTCGTCGGGCAGTCCCGCGGCGAACGCCTCGCGATACGCCGACGCCTGCGTGCCGGCGTAGTCGGTGGGTACCACGAGCAGGTCGGCGCCAGGACGCCGGACGCGCATCACCGTCTCGGCGAACCGGCGCGCCGTCCCGGCGTGCGCCCTGCCGAGCGCGGCGGCGTCGTCGCCGAAGTGCGCGCGATCCGCCTCGTGCCGCGGCTCCATCGGAACGTCGTCGAACAGCAGCGCGATGCCGGGGATGCCGGCGTCGAGCAGCTGCGCGGCCTTCACCGCGAGCAGCTCGTGCTCCGTGTCGTCGGAGAACGCCATCGACCCTGCCGGGTGCAGGGCGACGACGACCTCGACGCCGTGTTCGGCGCCGACGCGCGCCAGCTCGGCGAGCTGCCCGAGCTCAGCCACTGGGTACAGCTCGCGCCACCGCTCGCGGTGCCACGGGTCGTCCTTGGGCGCGTACACATACGAGTTGAGCTTCACCCGGCCTGCGAGCCGCAGCGCGGCCAGACGCTCAGCGTGCGACCACGGCTCGCCGTAGAAGCCCTCGATGATCCCGCGGTGCCGCAGCACCGGGGCGTCCTCGATCCTGACGCCCGGCACCTCGCCGTGGGCACCCGCGAGCTCGGCGAGCGTCGCGCGCGCATGGCGGAAGCCACGGGGATCGGAGGCCTCGACCACGGCCCGCCCGTCGGCCACCTCCAGGCGATACCCCTCGGGCGGCAGATCCGGCGCCGATCTCTCCTCCACCGGCAACTCGGCGAGCGGCCAGCCGCCTGCGTGGGTTTCGACGCGCCGCGGCTGCGGGATGACGGGCGCGGGGCCGGGAATCGTGTCGGCATCGAACACATGGGAACGTTATCACATAGACTGGACGGCATGAGCTCCACTCCCTCGCTGACGAGTGACTCCGATCGGCGGACGATCCGGGGAGCCCGCTACTCCCTCTCCTGGCGCACGGGTCCGGCCGGACTCATGAAGTCGCCGTACCTGGAGTTCGCCGATGCCGACGGGGCGCGCTGGATGCGGATCTGCGCGCTGTCGAGCATCCACACCCGCGGTGCGCGCGACGAGAGCATGAGCCTCGCCGAGCCGGAGGTCCGCACCGAGGACGGCGCGGTCGTCGTCACCGTCGCGACCCGCTCCAGCGCCTGGGCCGAGCGCACGCTCGAGCTGCGCTGCACGGCGGACGCCGTCGAGATCACGGCAGAGGCGCGTGGCACCGGCGACCTCACCGACGTCACGATCCTCGGAGGCGACGGCATCCTGCCCACGGGCGCGAGCGGCACATTCCGTTCCGGTTTCGACGCGCAGTCCCTCTACGTCCCCAGCCCCACCGAGCCGGTCGCGTTCGTGCGCCCGGTGTGGTCGGCGGCGTCGCTCGGCGTCGTCGGCGACGCCGACCCGGGGCGCCTCAACGGCGTCTTCTCGCCGCCGCCGCTCGCGCTCGCCTTCGGCCGCGACCCCGCGACCGACG
>NZ_RRYE01000487.1 GCF_004010105.1 Microbacterium sp. CPCC 204701 | reverse complement strand
AACGGCTCGAAGCCGGTGAGGAGCACAGTCGTCATCGCTCCAGGCTACGGCGGGCCGCTCGAGCGTCACGGCGCCTTGAGCTCGAGCGGGCCGGGGCGCGGCGTCCGCTCGCCCTAGACTTGTGCCTCGTGGTCACCCGTCTGTCGCACTTCTTCCTCCGCACGCTCCGCGAAGACCCGGCCGATGCCGAGGTCACCAGCCACCGGCTGCTCGTGCGCGCCGGCTACATCCGCCGTGCCGCACCGGGCGTCTTCACGTGGCTGCCGCTGGGCCTGCGGGTCAAGGCGAAGATCGAGGCCGTCATCCGTGAAGAGATGGGGAACGCGGGCGCGTACGAGGTGCACTTCCCCGCGTTGCTGCCGCGAGAGCCCTACGAGGCGTCGGGCCGCTGGACCTCGTACGGCGACGGCATCTTCCGCCTGCAGGACCGCAAGGGCGCCGACTACCTGCTCGCGCCGACGCACGAAGAGATGTTCACGCTCCTCGTGAAGGACCTGTACTCGTCGTACAGGGACCTGCCGCTTTCGATCTACCAGATTCAGGACAAGTACCGCGACGAGGCGCGTCCGCGCGCCGGGCTGCTGCGCGGCCGCGAGTTCACCATGAAGGACGCGTACTCGTTCGACTACACCGACGAGGGGCAGGATGCCTCGTACCAGTCGCAGCGCGACGCGTACGAGCGCATCTTCCAGAAGCTGGGCCTCGAATACGTCATCGTGGCGGCTGACAACGGCCTCATGGGCGGTGCGCGCTCGGAGGAGTTCCTGCACCCGACCCCGGTCGGCGAAGACACCTTCGTGCGCTCCGCGGGAGGGTACGCCGCCAACGTCGAGGCGTTCACGACAGTCGTGCCCGACCCGATTCCGCTCGACGGGCTCGGTTCCCCGGTGATCTTCGACTCGCCGAACACCCCGACCATCCAGACGCTCGTCGACCACGCGAACGCGAACCTCGACGCTCCGGCGCCAGGCGTCGCCGGCCCCGCGACCGACCGTGTCACCGAGTGGACCGCGGCGCACACGCTCAAGAACGTCGTGCTCGCCCTCACCCACGTCGACGGCACGCGCGAGCTCGTCATCGTCGGCATCCCCGGCGACCGCGACGTCGACGACAAGCGCGTCGAGGTGGCCTTCGCCCCTGCGGCCGTGGAGCCGGCGACCGAGCAGGACTTCGACCGCCACCCGCTCCTGGTGAAGGGCTACATCGGCCCGTGGTCCGAGACCGGCCCGGTGCTCGGCGATGACTCGGCCACCGGCATCCGGTATCTGCTCGACCCGCGCGTGGTCGACGGGACGGCGTGGATGACCGGCGCCAACATCGACGAGAAGCACGTGCACACCCTCGTCGCCGGGCGCGACTTCACCGGCGACGGATTCATCGAGGTGGCGAGCGTCCGTGCCGGCGACCCCGCGCCCGACGGGTCGGGTCCGGTCGAGATCGCGCGCGGCATGGAGATCGGCCACGTATTCCAGCTCGGGCGCTTCTTCGCCGAGACGCTGGGTCTGAAGGTGCTCGACGAGAACGGCAAGCTCGTGACCGTCACGATGGGCTCGTACGGCATCGGAGTGACCCGCATCCTCGCGATCATCGCCGAGCTGAACAACGACGACAAGGGCCTCATCTGGCCGGAGTCCGTCTCGCCGTTCGACGTCCACGTCGTGGCGACCGGCAGAGATGGTGTCGCATACGACCTCGCCGAGCGGGTATCGGCCGAGCTCGAGGCATCCGGTCTCGACGTCCTCTACGACGACCGCCCCAAGGTGTCGCCCGGCGTGAAGTTCGGCGACGCCGAGCTCGTCGGCGTGCCGCGGATCCTGATCGTCGGCCGCGGGGCGGCAGACGGCCAGGTCGAGCTGTGGGACCGCCGCACCGGCGACCGCGAGGTCGTGGCGGCCGCGGATGCCGTCG
>NZ_RRYE01000486.1 GCF_004010105.1 Microbacterium sp. CPCC 204701 | reverse complement strand
GCGGCGGGTCTCACGCCGGTGCGCCGCACCGGCTCCGCCGGGCGCTGAGCGACCTCGTCACACCGCCGCAGCGGCCGCGCGCCCGGCTGTGCGGCCGGAGAACAGGCAGCCGCCGACGAAGGTGCCTTCCAACGCGCGATACCCGTGCACGCCGCCGCCTCCGAAGCCGCTCGCCTCGCCGGCTGCGTACAGGCCGGCCACGGGCTCGCCCGTGGTGCCGAGAACGCGGGCGGAGAGGTCGGTCTCGATGCCGCCGAGCGACTTGCGGGTCAGCACGTGCAGTTTCACTGCGATGAGCGGTCCGGCGGCAGGGTCGAGGATGCGGTGGGGCGTCGCAGTGCGGATCAGCTTGTCTCCGCGGAAGGCCCGGGCCGATCGCAGCATCGCGACCTGCGCGTCCTTGGTGAAGTCGTTCTCCACCTCGCGGTCGCGAGCTTCGATCTCGTACCGCACGCGCTCGGCGTCGAGCACCTCGCCCCCCGGCAGGGCGCGCATGCCCGCGATGAGATCGTCGAGGTCGTCCCGGACGACGAAGTCGGCGCCGCGGTCCATGAACGCCTGCACCGGGCCGGCCGCCCCCTTGCCGAGACGCGACTTCGCGAGCAGTCGCACGTCCTTGCCGGTGAGGTCGGGGTTCTGCTCGCTCCCCGAGAGAGTGAACTCCTTCTCGATGATCTTCTGCGAGAGCACGAACCACGAGTGGTCGTGTCCGGTTGCGCGGAGGTGTGCCAGAGTGCCGAGCGTGTCGAAGCCGGGGAACAGCGGGACCGGCAGGCGCGTGCCCGTCGCGTCGAGCCACACCGACGACGGTCCGGGGAGGATCCGGATGCCGTGATTCGGCCACACCGGATCCCAGTTCTGGATGCCCTCGACGTAGTGCCACATGCGGTCGCCGTTGATGAGCCGCGCACCGGCCGTCTCGCTCACCTTCTGCATGGACCCGTCGACGTAGGCGGGAACCCCCGCGACCATCGTCGCGGGAGCCGGGCCGAGGCGCTCGGGCCACCACTGCCGCACCATGTCGTGGTTGCCGCCGATGCCGCCCGACGCGACGATGGTGGCGCCGGCGGTGATGGTGAAGGTGTCGACCACCTCGCGCGAGGTCGCGACGCCGCGTGCCGCACCTGAGGGCGCCAGCACGTCGCCCTCGGCGCCAGTGACCGCGCCGCCCGTCATCGTCAGGCGGGTGACGCGGTGCCGGGAGAGGATCGTGACGCGGCCCGCCGCTTCCCCCGCCTCGACGGCGGCTTGGAACGGCGCGACCAGGCCGGGACCGGTGCCCCAGGTGATGTGGAATCGGGGCACGGAGTTGCCCGGTCCGGTCGCGGTGTAGCCGCCGCGCTCGGCCCAGCCCACGATCGGGAAGAACCCGACGCCCTTCTGCCGCAGCCAGGAGCGCTTCTCGCCGTGTGCGAACTGCAGGTACGCCTCGGCCCACCGGCGCGGCCAGCGGTCGTCGTCGCGGTCGAATCCGGCGTTGCCGAACCAGTCCTGCCGCGCGAGCTCGAGCGAGTCGCGCACGCCCAGCCGTCGCTGCTCAGGAGAGTCGATGAAGAACAGGCCGCCGAACGACCACCACGCCTGGCCGCCGAGATTGGACCGCGGCTCCTGGTCGATGATCGTGACGCGCTTGCCGGCCGCGATCGCCTCGCCGGCGGCGACGAGGCCTGCCAGGCCCCAGCCGATGACGAGGACGTCGGTGGTGTGTGCGGCGGGGGGCATGGCGACTCCTTCGTCGGCGGGCGTTGTATCAGCGGGGCTGTTCGGGGTCGGCGGGGGGTGCCGCGGTGACGGGCAGCGACGACCGCGGGACGCCTGGCTCCCCGCTGCCGGCCGTCGCGTCACGGCCGGCAGCGGCGGGGCCGATGCCGCTCGGCTCGAATGTGTTCACCATGGCGAGGGCGGCGCGCTGGAGGTAGT
>NZ_RRYE01000485.1 GCF_004010105.1 Microbacterium sp. CPCC 204701 | reverse complement strand
CGGCGGCCCCAGGTGCCGGCGCAGGCCGAGACGCCGCGGCCTGGCCGACAGCATCCGCGTCGCGCTGCTGCTTCTCGCCCGTGGCGGGCTCGCTCGACGCCGAACCCTTGGCGCCGGCCCCGGGGCGAGGCATCCGCTCGTCGCCGGTCATGCCGACCCCGCGACCTGGATCTCGGTCACCGGAAGCGTCGAGTCCGCGCCGAACTCGAGGGTCGACGCGGGGCGGCCCGACATGATGAGCTCCGACGCGAGAGCGGCGATCATGGCGCCGTTGTCGGTGCACAGCGCCAACGGCGGGATGCGCACGGTCACACCCTCGGCCGCCGCGCGCTCGAGCGCGACATCGCGCAGCCGCCGATTCGCGATAACCCCGCCGCCCAGGAGCAGCCGCGGCACGCCGTGGTCGCGGCACGCGGCGAGCGCCTTCGTCACGAGCACGTCGACGACGGCCTCGCGGAAGCTCGCGGCGACATCGGCCACCGGCACCGGCTCGCCTGCCGCCTGGTGCTGCTCGGTCCAGCGTGCGACGGCGGTCTTCAGCCCCGAGAACGAGAAGTCGTAGCGGTGCTTCGACATGTCGCTCGCGCGCGACAGACCGCGCGGGAACGGGATCGCGTCCGGATCCCCGGAGGCCGCAGCTCGATCGATCTCGGGACCCCCGGGGTAGGGCAGCCCCAGCAGGCGTGCGACCTTGTCGAACGCCTCTCCGGCTGCGTCGTCCATGGTCTCGCCGAGGAGCTCGACGTCGGTCGTGAGGTCGCGCACCAGCAGCAGCGATGTGTGGCCGCCGCTCACGAGCAGCGCGACCGTGGGGTACTCGAGCGTGGGTGCGCCGGCGTCGAGGATGTCGGCGGCGATGTGGCCCACGAGGTGGTTCACCGCATACAGGGGCTTGCCGAGCGACACCGCGAGCGCCTTCGCGGCGCCCACGCCCACCATGAGCGCTCCTGCGAGTCCCGGGCCGCTCGTGACCGCGACGGCGTCGATGTCGGCGAGCGAGACCTCCGACTCGGCGAGCGCGGCCCGGATCGCCGGCTCGAGCGCCTCGAGATGCGCACGCGCCGCGACCTCGGGCACGACGCCGCCGTACCGCGCGTGCTCGTCCATCGAGCTCGCGATCGTGTTCGACAGCAGCGTGCGGCCGCGCACGATGCCGATGCCGGTCTCGTCGCAGCTGGTCTCGATCCCCAGCACCAAGGGCTTCGCGCGGTTCACGTGCACACCCCGCCTTCCCACGACGTCCGCCGGGCGGAGATTCGAGCCTCGGGCGGAGCATCCGGTGCTGATCCTCCGCCGCCGGCGCGACTCCCCGACGGGGCATCCACCGACCCGGCGGCAGCCGACGGATGCCGAGCCTCACCCCACCCCCGCAGGTCGAGCTTCATCACCACGGCGTCGACATCGTCAGGCTGGTAGTAGCGCGGCTTGCGTCCGATCTCGAAGAAGCCCTCCGACACGTAGAGGGACTGCGCGACGGGGTTGTCGGCGCGCACCTCGAGGAACACGTGGCTGACACCACGGCGCGAGGCCTCCTCGAGCAGCGTCCGCAGCAGCGCGCGCCCCCGGCCGCGGCCTCGCGCGGCCTCGGCCAGCGCGATGGTCTGGACGTCGGCATCCGTCGCAGTCCTCACGGCGCGGAGCCCCGCGTACCCGACGATGCGCCCCGCCTCCTGGTCGACGACGTACCAGCCGTGGGGCGACGAGAGCTCTTCGCGCATCATCGACTCCGACCAGGCGTCGGTCGGGAACGAGGCCCGCTCGAGCCGCATGATCGCCGCGAGGTCCCCCGGCGTCGCCGCGCGCACGGTCATGCGACCACCCGCTTCGGAGCGGACGGCAGGGTCACGTCGGGCGACCGCAGGTACAGCGCCTGGGCGGGGCTGATCGTGCGCCCGGCGGCGAGGGCACGGGCGCCGGCGAGCG
>NZ_RRYE01000484.1 GCF_004010105.1 Microbacterium sp. CPCC 204701 | reverse complement strand
CGCCGAAACGGTCAAGAAGGTGGCATTGCGATGACGTGGTCAAGTTCCACCAACCAAGAAGTCCCGGGAACCCTCAGGTTCCCGGGACTTTTTCTGTCGGGATGACAGGATTTGAACCTGCGACCCCTTGACCCCCAGTCAAGTGCGCTACCAAGCTGCGCCACATCCCGATGCCCTCGCTCGCGCGCGGACAACTCGACCATCCTACCCGGTCCGCAGAAGCGTCGCGAACCGGCGACGCTCCCGCGCGTGGCATTCCCACAGTTCTTACCGGCGTCGGTGGCGGCGGTTAGCGTCGCGGCATGGCGCACATCACGATCGAACCCGTCACCGCCGACCGCTTCGACGACGCCCAGCACGCACTGAGTGGCGGAGGAGACGGCCGCAGCTGCCAGTGCCAGTGGTGGACGCTCACGAACACGGAGTGGCAGAGCACCTCGAAGGACGAGCGTGAGGCGCTGCTGCGCGACGAGGTCGAGGCCGGGCCTCCGCCCGCTCTGGTCGCCTACGTCGACGGCGAGCCCGCTGGGTGGGTGAGAGTCGGGCCGCGCACCAAGCAGGTGCGGCTGAGCCGCACGCGCATCTTCGCCGCGAACTCCGAAGAGCCCTGGGACGACCCCGACGTGTGGGCCGTCAGCTGCTTCGTCGTGCGAAACGAGCACCGGCGGGCTGGACTCAACGGCGAGCTGCTGCGCGCCGCGATCGGCTACGCGCGGGAGAGCGGGGCGCGCATGATCGAGGCGTACCCCATCGACCCCGCGGCCGGGCGCAAGAAGACCTCGAACGAGCTGTTCCACGGCGTCCTATCGGCATTCCAGGCCGCCGGGTTCCGGGAGGTCGCGCGACCGCGCCCCGACCTCGCGATCGTCTCGCTCGACCTGACCGGGTGACAGCCTGCGCGGCATCCGCCATCCGCCACAGCCGGCGCGGAAGCCGTCCCGCGACGTGCGACGATGTGAGGACCGTTGTCGGGCAGGCATCGAGGAGGATCATGCGTCGGCTCTGGATCGCGTTCACCCCGTACATCGTCGTGTCGGCGGTGCACGTCGCCGCTCTCGCCGCGGGCGCCGAGGCGATCGCCGCGCCGACGAAGCTCGCTCTCATGCCGCTGCTCGCGCTCGCCGTCGTCGGGGCCGCCTGGGGTCGCCCGTGGACGACCGCGCACACGCTTCTCGTGGTCGCCCTCGGCCTGTCGTGGCTCGGCGACGGCGCCGCGACGTTCTTCCCAGGTTTGCCCACCGTGCCGATGATGCTGCTGTGGTTCGGGCTCGCACACCTCTGCTACATCTGGCTGTTCTGGCGACTCCTCGCGGTGCGACGCCTGCCGCCGTGGTCCGCCGTCTACGCCGTGTGGTGGGTCGTCGTGCTGGCCGTGCTGTGGCCGGGCCTCGGGGCGCTGCTCGTCCCGGTCGCCGTCTACGGCCTCGTCCTGGGTGCGACCGCCGCGGGCGCCGCCCGCTGCCAGCCGCTCATCGCATGGGGCGGTGCGTTCTTCCTCGCCTCCGACACGGTGCTCGCGTTCCGCCTCTTCATGCCCGACGCGATGCCCGACTGGACGAGCCCGATCGTCATGCTCACGTACTGCATGGGTCAGGGCCTCATCGCCGTGGGGGTGCTCGTCGCCGTCCGCGCCCGCCGCGCCGCAGAGGTGCCGGTATGACAGCGGATGCCGCGGCCTCCGCGCGCGTGGACGCATGGCTGTGGGCGGTCAGGGTCTACAAGACGCGCTCCGCCGCGACCACTGCATGCCGCGCCGGGCATGTCCGCCTCAACGGCGACCGCGCCAAGGCCGCGCAGCCGGTGCGGCCGGGCGACGAGCTGCGCGTGCGCATCAGCGGATTCGACCGCATCCTCGTCGTGAAGAAGCCGATCTCCAAGCGCGTGGGCGCCGCCGTCGCCGCCGAGGCCGTCGAGGACCGCACGCCTCCCCC
>NZ_RRYE01000483.1 GCF_004010105.1 Microbacterium sp. CPCC 204701 | reverse complement strand
CGGCTGGCGCACCGCGGTCCACGGCATCCCGTCGGCCGTCACGGCCGACCCGATCGGCGCGATGTACCTCGCCGCGGCCGCCGTGCTCGCGGGCGTCGTGACCTGGATGCTGATCCCCCTGATCATCGCCGGGCTCGGCTGCGCCGCCTTCGCGGTCGTCGCCGTGCCCGCTCGCCGCGGCCGGCGCTGACCGCCGCTCGGACCACCCCAGAACAGGAGCTGCTCGACGTGCTGTACGGCGCCGACTACAACCCCGACCAGTGGCCGGAAGAGGTGTGGGACGAGGACGTCCGCCTGATGCAGGAGGCCGGCGTCAACATCGTGAGCCTCGGCATCTTCGCGTGGTCGCGCATCCAGCCCGCCGAGGACGTGTGGGACTTCGCCTGGCTCGACACGATCATCGGCAAGCTGCACGCCGGCGGCATCCGGGTGAACCTCGCGACGGCGACCGCCTCTCCGCCGCCGTGGGTGAGCGCGAACCATCCTGAGACGCTGCCCGCCGACGAGGCGGGCGCCTCGTACTGGCCGGGCAGCCGCCAGCACTTCGCCCCCTCGTCGCCGACGTACCGGCGCCTCGCCGGTGAGCTCGTGCGCCGCCTCGCCGAGCGCTACGCCCCTCACCCGGCCGTGGTGATGTGGCACGTCGGCAATGAGTTCGGGTGCCACCTGCCGATGGACTTCTCGGACGCCGCGCGCGACGCCTACCGCGTGTGGCTGCGCGACCGGTACGCCAGTGTCGACGCGCTCAACGACGCGTGGGGCACGAGCTTCTGGTCGCAGCGCTACGGGTCGTTCGACGAGATCTTCCCGCCACGCCTCGCCCCCTACAGCCACAACCCCTCGTCGATGCTCGACTACCGCCGGTTCACGTCCGACATGCTGCTCGAGTGTTACCTCATGGAGCGCGAGATCCTTCTCGCGGCGGGCGCGACGCAGCCGATCACGACGAACTTCATGGGTCCGTTCAAGCCGGCCGACTATCGCCGGTGGGCGCCGTTCATGGACGTCATCGCCGACGACTGCTACCCCGACCCGTCCAATCCGCACCGCGTGCGCGATGCGGCCTTCCAGCGCGATCTCGTGCGTTCCCTCAAGCCCGGCGTGCCGTGGCTGCTGTGGGAGCAGGCGACGGATGCCGTCAACTGGCGCCCGACGAACCCGGGCAAGCGCCCGGGCGCGCTCATGGCCGAGACGGCGCAGTCCATCGCCCGCGGAGCCGACGGCATCATGTTCTTCCAGTGGCGGCAGTCCCGCGCGGGCAGCGAGAAGTTCCACTCGGCGATGCTGCCGCACGCCGGCACCGAGACCCGAGTGTGGAACGCCGTCACCGAGCTCGGCGCGCGCCTGGCGGCACTGCCTGAGCTGCCCGCGCCCGGTCGAGACTCGCACGTGGCCCTGGTGTTCGACTGGGAGAGCTGGTGGGCCGTCGAGGAGCGCGACCACCCGACCGAGGTCGACTACCTCGCGCTCGTCCTCGACTGGTACGGCGCGTTTTACGCGCGCAAGATCCAGGTCGACATCATCGGCCCTGAAGAGGTCGACGGCGGGTACGACCTCGTAGTCGCACCCCTGCTGTACCTCCTGCGCGAGGAGGGCGCGCTCGCACTCGAGCGGTTCGTCGCAGCCGGAGGCACGCTGCTCGCGGGCCCCTTCACCGACATCGTCGACGGGCACGACCAGTTCCGCGACGGCGGATTCCTGACGCAGCTCAGCCCGGTGCTGGGCGTGCGGTTCGAGGACTTCGGCGCGCTCGGCGGCGCGAGCACCGGCGGAACCGGCGTCGGGGCGCAGCTGTCCCGCGGGGTGGGTTCGGGCGAAGCCGTCACGTTCCGGCTCGGAGACGCCGCGTACCCGGGGCGTCTGGTTGCCGAGCGCGTGCACGCGACGGGCGCCGAGGTCGTGGCGGCGTTCGACGACGGCCTCGCGGCCGGGT
>NZ_RRYE01000482.1 GCF_004010105.1 Microbacterium sp. CPCC 204701 | reverse complement strand
CGCCAGGCTCCGGCACGCCCGGGCCCGGAACCCCTGAGCCCGGCACAGCCCAACCCGGCCCCGCCCCTCGAGCGGAGCTCGCCGGCGAGCTTCGGATCTTCGCCGCCGCTTCGCTGCGGCCCGCGTTCGACGAGCTGGCGACGCGGTTCGAGCAGCGGCATCCGTCGGTCGACGTTCTGCCGATCTCGTACGACGGCTCCAGCACGCTGGCGACCCAGCTCGTCGAAGGCGCCCCGGCCGACGTGTTCGCGTCGGCGGACGAGGGAACGATGGACCGGGTCGTCGAGGCCGGTCTCGCACCCGACCCGGTGGTATTCGCGAGCAACACCCTCGTGATCGCCGTCCCGCGCGGGAATCCCGGCGGAGTCGAGACGATCGAAGACCTGGCCGACCCCGCGCTCACCGTCGTCCTCTGTGCTCCCGAAGTGCCGTGCGGCGCGGCATCCGTCGCGCTCCTCGCCGACAACGGGGTCGCGGTGACGCCCGCGAGCCTGGAGCAGAACGTGACCGCGGTGCGGACCAAAGTCGCCGCGGGTGAGGCTGACGCCGGACTCGTGTACGCCACGGACGTGCAGGGCGGTCCCGACGTCGCAGCGGTCGCCGCCGCGGGCTCGGAGCGCGTCGCGAACCGGTATCCGGTCGTGGCACTCGAAGATGCGTCGAACCGCGACGCGGCAGAGGCGTTCGTCGCCTTCGTCACCTCGGAGGACGGACGCGCCGTCCTCACCGAGCTGGGGTTCGGCGCGCCGTGAGCGTGCAGGCGACCGTCGGCCTCGGCGCCGGGACCGATCGCGGAGAGCGCGAGGGCTTCGTGCCCCGGGTGCTCGCTGTGCCGGCGGTCGTCGGGCTGGCGCTTCTCGTGCTTCCGCTCGGCGCGCTCGTCGCGCGCGTGGAATGGGCGACGCTGTGGCGAGACGTCACGTCGCCCGAGGCGCTGTCGGCCCTCGGACTCTCGCTCGCGACCGGCGCCGTCGCGACGCTCGCGTGCATCGTGCTCGGGGTTCCGCTGGCGCTCCTGATCGCCCGCAGCAGGGTGCGCACCGCCGCCGTGCTGCGCGCCATCGTCACGGTCCCGCTCGTGCTGCCGCCGATGGTCGGCGGTGTCGCGATGCTGTTCCTCCTGGGGCGCACGAGCCCGCTCGGCGGAGCGCTTGCAGAGTTCGGCATCCGCATCCCGTTCACCACCGCTGCCGTCGTGCTGGCGCAGACGTTCGTCGCACTGCCGTTCCTCGTGCTCGCGCTCGAGGGCTCGCTGCGCGCGACCGGTGTCGGCTACGAGCAGGCGGCGGCGGGCCTCGGCGCCGGCCGGTGGACGATCCTCCTGCGCGTCACCCTGCCGCTCGCCGCACCCGGGCTCATCGCCGGCATCGTCCTGTGCTTCGCGCGCGCGATCGGCGAGTTCGGGGCGACGGCGCTGTTCGCGGGCAACGCCCCCGGGGTCACCCAGACGATGCCGCTCGCGATCTACACCGCGTTCAACGGCGCGGGCGTCTCGCAGGGCACGGCCGTCGCGCTGTCGCTGCTGCTGCTCGTCACCGCGATCGGCGTCCTGCTGCTCGTGCGCGCGTGGCGCGCGGAGGCGCCGCGATGACCGTGGATGCGCCGGTGTCGTACGAGCCCGCCGCCGTAGGGCTCGACGCGCACGTGGTGGTCGACCGCCCGGGTTTTCGTCTCGACGCGTCGCTGCGGGCCGCGCCCGGCGACGTGCTGGCGCTGATGGGCCCGAGCGGTGCGGGCAAGTCGACCCTCCTGGCGGTGCTCGCCGGGCTTCTGCGTCCGGGCGCAGGGCACGTTCGCCTCGGGGGACGAACGTTGCACGCTCCGACCGTGCGGAACATCGCGCCGGCCCGGCGCGGCATCGTCCTGCTCGGTCAGGATCCGCGCCTGTTCCCGCACCTCACCGCGCTCGCGAACGTCGCGTTCGGTCTGCGCGCG
>NZ_RRYE01000481.1 GCF_004010105.1 Microbacterium sp. CPCC 204701 | reverse complement strand
ACACGCGCCGCCTCGTCGCCGCGCTGGGCCCCGGTGCCGCACCGCTCGCCGAGAAGCTGGCGGCGCCGGATGCCTCGCCCGCAGGCGTCATCGGATGGCTGCTGGCCGATGGAGCGGACGCCGCGCGAGACGTCGTCGCGGCGGCCGTCGCAGCCGACGCGCCCGAGTTCGCCGACGAGCTGGCCGTCGTGCGCAGGCTGAACGAGGATTTCCCGGGTGACTCGGGGATCGGCGTGGCGCTCCTGATGAACCTCGTCACGCTCCGGCGCGGCGAAGGGCTCTTCGTCCCCGCCGGTGTGCTGCACGCGTACATCGAGGGCCTCGGTGTGGAGATCATGGCCGCGAGTGACAACGTGCTGCGGGGTGGTCTCACGCCCAAGCACGTCGACGCCGCGGAGCTCGTCGCAGTGCTCGACGACGTCACAGGGGAGCCGCCGGTGCTCCAGCCGGTCGACCTGGGTGAGGGCGTGCGGCGCTACGACGTGCCGGTGGCCGACTTCTCACTGCTGGCGGCGACGCCCAACGGCGGGCGTGCCTCGATTCCGCTCACCGGGCCGGCGATCGCGCTCGCCACGTCGGGATCGGTGACGGTATCCGGCGCCGCGACGAGGGCCTCCGTGACCCTCGCGCCGGGGCAGGCTGCCCTCGTCACACCCGACGAGAGCGGCGTCACCGTCTCGGGAGATGGCGAGCTGTTCGTGGCTCTCCCGGGAGCCTCGCGAACCGAGTGAGGGGATTCTCATCGGACCGTTACCCTGAGCGACGCGCCGTCGGCGCGTCGTGAAGGTTCAAGATCCGGTTGAGGCTTTAGTATCTGCGACTTGACCTCGGTGAACTACACGGGTGTAATTATCCGTACACGCGACAGCGTGCAGCAGGATCACGGGGGGTGAGAACGACATGACGGTTTCGCATTACCGTTCCGGCGTTCCCGGCGACTGGTTCGTCGATCCGGTTCAGCTGGGGGTTCCGGGGGTTCGCCGCAATACCGAGCAGGAAGAAGGCAACCCGCTCGCCTGGCAGACGGACGCCCTGTGCGCCCAGACCGATCCGGAGGCGTTCTTCCCCGAGAAGGGCGGCTCCACGCGGGATGCCAAGCGCATCTGCACGTCGTGCGACGTCCGAGACCAGTGTCTCGAGTACGCGCTGCAGAACGACGAGCGGTTCGGCATCTGGGGCGGCCTCAGCGAGCGCGAGCGCCGCAAGCTCAAGCGCCGGGCCGGGTGACGTCGGCGGATTGCGGTCGGTCGGGGGATCCGACCGCACCCGGCGCGTACGCCCCCGACTGACGAGCACGCGCGCCTAGGCTGGCCGAGACATGCCCGAAGCCACGTCTGACCGAGTGCACGCCGTCGTCATCGTGCGTCCGGACGGCCGTACTCCGGCGGCGTTCCACCTGAAACGCACGCTCGCGGCGCTGTCCGAGCAGACGCGACAGCCTGACGTCGTCACCATCGTCGTATGCGGCGGCGACGACCGCCTGTTCGAGATCGCGGATGCCGCGGGCGCCGAGTCCGTCGTGAAGGCTCCCGCGTCGACCGGCTTCGCCGCCGCGACCGCCCTCGTCTCGCCGCGCATCCAGGGTGGCGCGGTATGGCTGCTCGCTCAGGACACCGCGCCAGAACCCGATGCGCTTGCGCGCCTCGCGGGCGCGCTCGAGCTCTCGCCGTCGGTCGCCTTCGTCGCTCCCAAGCTCGTGCGCTGGGATGACAGGTCCGAGATCGTGTCGCTCGGCGTCGGGATGACGCGGTTCGGGCGAACCGTCTCATTCGCCGAGGGCGAGTTCGACCAGGGTCAGCATGACGCTCGCGACGACGTGCTGGGGGCCGACATCCGCGGCATCCTCATCCGCACCGACGCGTGGCGGCGGCTGGGAGGGATCGACCGCGCTCTCGCCGGCGCCGACGAGGGTCTCGATTTCGGCGTCCGCGCCCGCCTCTCGGGCGCCC
>NZ_RRYE01000480.1 GCF_004010105.1 Microbacterium sp. CPCC 204701 | reverse complement strand
CGCGGGGTCGGGGTCGAGCAGCAGCGGGGTGTCGCCCTGGGCGACGATCGCGAGCGCCGCGGCGACGTCGACCTCGGGCACATCGTGGTTGCGCACGTAGTGGGCGACGATGTCGCGGAAGGCGTCGATGCGCTCGGAGTCGCCGAGCGCGGCGGTGATGCGGTCGTCGAAGCGCGACAGGCGCGTCTCGTTGACCTCATCGACGCTCGGCAGCGACATCTTGGTCAGCTCCTGGCGCGTCGCGCGCTCGATCATCTTGACGAGGCCGTGCTCGCGCGGGGTCACGAAGCTGATCGCGTCGCCCGAGCGTCCGGCGCGACCGGTGCGTCCGATGCGGTGCACGTACGACTCGGAGTCGGTGGGGATGTCGTAGTTGACGACGTGCGAGATGCGCTCGACGTCGAGTCCTCGCGCCGCTACGTCGGTGGCCACCAGGATGTCGAGCTTGCCCGACTTCAGCTGGTTCACGGTCTTCTCGCGCTGGGGCTGGGCGACGTCGCCGTTGATCGCGGCCGCGGAGTAGCCGCGGGCGCGCAGCTTCTCGGCGATCTCCTCGGTGATCGAGCGGGTGCGGCCGAAGACGATCATGCCGTCGAAGTTCTCGACCTCGAGGATGCGCGTGAGGGCATCCATCTTCTGCTGCCACTGCACGACGAGGTAGCGCTGGGCGACGGTCGCCGAGGTCTGCGTCTTGCCCTTGACCGTGATCTCTTCGGGGTCGTGCAGGTACTGCTTCGACATGCGGCGGATCGCGGCGGGCATCGTGGCCGAGAAGAGAGCGACCTGCTTGGTGTCGGGCGTCTCGGCCAGGATGGTCTCGACATCCTCGGCGAAGCCCATCTTGAGCATCTCGTCGGCCTCGTCGAGAACGAGATACTTCAGCTCCGACAGGTCGAGCGTGCCCTTCTCGAGGTGGTCGATGATGCGGCCGGGCGTGCCGACGACGATGTGGACGCCTCGGCGCAGAGCCGACAGCTGCACGCCGTAACCCTGGCCGCCGTAGACGGGCAGGACGTGCACGTTCTTCAGGTGGCCGGCGTACTTCTCGAACGCCTCGCAGACCTGGAGCGCCAGCTCGCGCGTCGGTGCGAGGACGAGCGCCTGAGGCGCCTTCTGCGAGAGGTCGAGCCGGTCGATGATCGGCAGTGCGAACGCGGCGGTCTTGCCGGTTCCGGTCTGTGCGAGGCCGACGACGTCGCGGCCGGCAAGAAGCGTCGGGATGGTCGCGGCCTGGATCGCGGAGGGGGTCTCGTATCCGATCTCGCGGAGGGCCTTGAGCACCGATTCGCCCAGGGCCAGATCGGCGAACGTCATCGCGGCGGGCTCGGCCTGAGCCTCTGCCTCGATGGAAGAATCCGTGGAAGTCACGCTTAAGGGTAGTGCGAACCACCTGGGAGACGACAGGATGCCGCGCCCAGGACTCTGTCGCGCTGCTCGCAGCCGCGGCATCCCTCGCCCGCTGACGCGGAGTTCGCGCGGCCGTTTCCTGCTCGCGCGCCCGCATCCTTCGGCCGCGCGAGCAGGAAACGGCGGCGCCAAGCAGCGCAGGGGCGGCTCAGCGCGGGATGATGCTCTGCGCGGCGAGTTCGGTGATGTCGACGGGCTGCGTCGGCGGCAGCGCGATCGAGGCGGGGTCGACGGCGGGCACGGCGGGGGTCATGGCGGATCCTCTCGTGGGGTACATGGTGAAGGCCGTTCACCATGTAATGTCCGGCGGGGGCGGATTCGTCTCATGTGATGGCGGTGCGGCGGGTGAGCTCCGGATGTCGCGGCGGTACCAGCCAGTTCGCCACCGCGATCGCGAGCGGGAGCGCGACGACGAGGCTTGCGATGAGCCACCACGGAACGTCGGACAGCAGCTGCACGCCGCCGGACTGGATCGAGAACCCGATCGGCGGAAGGACTCCGGCGAGCGCCCCGGCCGCGGTTCCGAAGCCGGCGATGATGAGCCCCTG
>NZ_RRYE01000048.1 GCF_004010105.1 Microbacterium sp. CPCC 204701 | reverse complement strand
CGGGTCGCGGCCGGAGGCGACGCGGGTCTCCCCGGAGTCGTGGCGGTCGCGACCGTTGCCGTGCTCGCGCTGCTGTGGGCGTGGGCGGTGAAGCGGCTGCTCACCACGACCGAGCACCCCGTCGCCGTCCGTGAGCGCGGTGGGCTCGGGTGGTTCGCCGTGGCACCGGGAACGCCCGGCGGTGCGATCGCCGCGCGCAGCCTCATGTACTGGTTCGGCGACCGTCGCTACGTCGTGAACGCGCTGATCATCCCGATCGCGGCGATCGTCACGGTGATCCCCCTGCTCATCGCCGGTGTGCCCCCGGAGCTGGCGGCGCTCGTGCCGGTGCCGTTCGTGGCGCTGTTCCTCGGCTGGCTGCCGCACAACGATGTCGCCTACGACTCGACGGCGATCTGGATGCATATCGCCAGCGGCGTGCGAGGCGTCTCCGACCGAGTGGGCAGGCTCGTGCCGGTGATACTGATCGGCGTGCCTCTGCTGGCAGTGGCGGCGCCGGTCGCCATCACCCTCCACGGTCGCTGGGCGATGCTGCCCGCGCTTGTCGGCGTGTGCGCGGTGCTGTTCCTCACCGGTCTCGGCCTGTCGAGCATCTCGTCGGCCGTCGCCCCGTACGCGGTGTCGCGTCCCGGCGAGAGTCCGTTCCAGCAGCCACAGCGCACGACCTCGCGCGGCGCCGTGTCGCAGGGCGCCGTGATGCTCGGCGTCCTCGCCGCATCGTCGCCCGTCTTGTGGTCGGCGTGGCAGGCGCTGCAGGGCGACGAGGATGCGGCCTCGGTGGCCCTCTGGGGTGGTCTGGCGATCGGCGGCGGGCTGCTGATCGTCGGCGTCGTCGTCGGGGCGATGCTGTTCGAGCGGCGCGGCGGCCGGCTGATGGAGTTCGCGGAGTCGACGTGACGCCCGCTGCAGCCGCCCGGTGGGCGGACTGCGCGACTACACTGGCTCTCCATGAGCACCCCTCTCGACAGCCCGGATCAGGGTGGCCTTGCGACCCTCGACCGTGAGCTCGAAGAGCTCATCCGCGAAGAGAACATCGAGCCGGGCGATCACGAGCGCTTCTCGCACTATGTGAAGAAGGACAAGATCCTCGAATCGGCGATCACCGGCAAGCCGGTGCGCGCGCTGTGCGGCAAGAAGTGGACGCCGGGTCGCGACCCCGAGAAGTTCCCCGTCTGCCCGACCTGCAAAGAGATCTACGAGTCGCTCGGCGGCTGACCTTCCGGTGCGCCCAACCGCGGATGACGCGGCCGGCTCACTGCGCGTCGGTGTAGACGGTGGGGATCGCCGGATCGGAGCGGCTGAGCGCGAGACCTCGCACCGGCAGCTCTTCGCGCACCAGCGCGTGATGGGCGCGGGCGGCCTCGACGCCGGCGGTGCCCTCGAAAGCCGCCTCCACCTCTCCGTCCACGACGAGGGGCACCTGCAGGGCGCGCGCTCCCGGATGCGAGGAGACGGTGGCGAGCTCCTCGAAACCGTCCGACACCACGACGACCTCGCTCGTGGCGGTTCCTCCGTCGAGCGTGCGGAACGCGGCCTTGCGGCCGCCCTTGGATCCCTTGTCGGTCGAGGCCTTGGCGACGGCGACCCAGCCGCCTGCCGCGTCTTGGCGCGCCACGAGCTTGTAGACCATGCCCGCGGTCGGGGTTCCCGAGCCGGTGACGACCGACGTGCCCACGCCGTACGAGTCGACGGGGGATGCCGCGAGCGCCGCGATCGCGTGCTCGTCCAGGTCGCTCGTCACGGTGATGCGTGTGGCCGTCGCGCCGAGTCCGTCGAGCTGGGCACGGACCTCCGCGGCCACAATCGGGAGGTCGCCCGAGTCGATGCGGACGCCGCCGAGCCCGGTTCCCGCGATGCGGACCGCGGTCTCGACCCCGCGCCGGATGTCGTACGTGTCGACGAGGAGCGTCGTGCCGGCGCCGAGCGCGTCGACCTGGGCGCGGAACGCCGCCTCTTCGGAGTCGTGCAACAGTGTCCAGGAGTGGGCTGCGGTGCCCATCGTGGGGATGCCCCACTTCCTCCCGGCCTCGAGGTTCGACGTCGCCCCGAATCCCGCGATGTACGCCGCGCGCGCGGCCGCGACGGCCGACGACTCGGCGGCACGGCGTGAGCCCATCTCGGCGAGCGGTCGATCCCCGGCGGCGATGCTCATGCGCGCGGCGGCTGTCGCGACGGCAGAGTCGTGGTTGAGCACGCTCAGCGCCACCGTCTCGAGGATCACCGCCTCGGCGAACGTGCCCTCGACGGTGAGGATGGGGGAACCGGGGAAGTAGAGCTCGCCCTCGCGGTAGCCGGTGATCGAGCCGGTGAAGCGGTAGCCCTCGAGGAAGTCGAGGGTCGCGGCATCCACCACCTTCTCGTCGCGGAGGAAGCGGAGCTCGTCGGCGCCGAAGCGGAAGTGGCGGATCAGCTCGAGGAGCCGCCCGGTGCCCGCGACGACGCCGAAGCGGCGCCCGCCCGCGAGGCGGCGTCCGAACAGCTCGAAGACGCACCTGCGTTCGGCGGTGCCGTCGCGCAGGGCGGCGTCCACCATGGTCAGCTCGTAGCGGTCGGTGAGCAGGGCGGTCGACAAGCCGCCGGCGTGAGCATGCCCGAGGGTCATGCGGGTCAGCCTAGTGAGCGGCTGGCGTAGGCTGGGGCATCGTGACGCAGGGGCAGGTTCAATTCGGCGCCGATGCGCCGATCGGGATCTTCGACTCGGGCGTCGGCGGGCTCACGGTCGCCCGCGCGATCTCGGCTCAGCTGCCGCGCGAGTCGATCCTCTACATCGGCGACACGGCGCGCTCGCCGTACGGCCCGAAGCCGATCGCAGACGTCCGGCGCTATGCGCTCGAGGTCCTCGACACGCTCGTCGACGAGGGCGTGAAGATGCTGGTGATCGCGTGCAACACCGCGTCGGCGGCGATGCTGCGTGACGCCCGCGAGCGCTACAGCGTGCCCGTGGTCGAGGTGATCGGCCCCGCCGTCCGCACTGCGATGTCGACGACCCGCAACGGCCGTGTCGGCGTCATCGGCACCGCAGGGACCATCGGCTCGGGCGCCTACCAGGACATGCTCGGCGTCAACGAGCGCCTCACCGTGTTCGCGCAGGCCTGCCCGCGATTCGTCGAGTTCGTCGAGGACGGCGTCACCGACTCGCCCGAGGTGCTCGCGGTCGCCGAGGAGTACCTTGCACCGCTGCGCCACGCCGGTGTCGACACCCTCGTGCTCGGCTGCACCCACTATCCGTTCCTCGAGGGTGCCATCAGCTACGTCATGGGCCCCGACGTCAGTCTGGTCTCGAGCGACACCGAGACCGCGAAGGACGTCTACCGTCAACTGGTCTCCCGCAACCTTCTCGCGGGCCCGGATGCCGAGCCTCGCCACGTCTACGAGGCCACCGGCGCGTCCGCCGACGAGTTCCTGAAGCTCGCCCACCGGCTCATGGGCCGCGAGGTGAGCTCGGTGCGGCTCGTGCAGACCGGAGCCATCGACCTTCCGTCCCGCCTCGGCTGAGGCATCCGTCCCCCTCCGGAGGAGAACCGTATGACCGACATCGTCCGCGCCGACGGTCGCAGCGTCGACCAGCTGCGACCCATCACGATCGAGAGAGGGTGGTCGAGCCAGGCCGAGGGTTCCGCGCTCATCTCGTTCGGCGGCACCAAGGTGCTGTGCACGGCGTCGTTCACGAACGGCGTGCCGCGCTGGCTCGTCGGCAAGGGCAAGGGCTGGGTCACGGCGGAGTACGCGATGCTGCCGCGCGCCACCAACGAGCGCAACGACCGCGAGAGCGTCAAGGGCCGCATCGGAGGCCGCACGCACGAGATCTCGCGGCTCATCGGACGGGCGCTGCGCGCGGTCGTCGACACCAAGGCCCTCGGCGAGAACACCGTCGTCATCGACTGCGATGTGCTGCAGGCCGACGGCGGCACGCGCACGGCCGCGATCACGGGCGCCTACGTCGCACTCGCCGACGCGATCGAGTGGGGCCGGGCCAAGAAGTTCATCGGGCAGAAGGCCCAGGTGCTGTTCGACTCCGTCTCGGCGGTGTCGGTCGGCATCGTCGACGGCGAGCCCATGCTCGACCTCGCCTATGTCGAGGACGTCCGCGCCGAGACCGACATGAACATCGTCGTCACGGGCCGCGGTCTGTTCGTCGAGGTGCAGGGCACCGCCGAGGGTGCGCCGTTCGACAAGCGCGAGCTCGACGCGCTGCTCGAGCTCGGCGTGAACGGGTGCGCCGAGCTGCGCGACCACCAGGGCACCGCGCTCGCACCGGTGGAGTGACGGATGCCGCGCCGCATCGTCCTCGCCACCCACAACCCCCACAAGGTCGAGGAGTTCCAGGCGATCGTCGCGGCGACGCGCCCCGACCTCGAGGTGATCGGGTACGACGGACCCGAGCCCCTGGAGGACGGCGTCACATTCGCCGAGAACGCCCTGATCAAGGCGCGGGCGGCGGCGGCGCATACCGGCCTTCCGGCTCTGGCCGACGACTCCGGAATCTGCGTGGATGTGCTCGGAGGTGCGCCGGGCGTCTTCTCGGCGTACTGGGCGGGCCACGCGAAGGATGCCACGGCGAACCTGAACCTGTTGCTCGACCAGCTGTCCGACATCCGCGATCCGCATCGGACCGCGCAGTTCGTCTCGACGATCGCGCTCGTCGTGCCGCCTTCGAGGGGCTCGGACGCCGAGGAGCATGCCGTGCAGGGGGTCTGGCCCGGCCGCCTTGCGACGGCGGGGTCCGGGGAAGGGGGATTCGGCTACGATCCCGTGTTCATCCCCGACGGTCAGGAGCAGGGCGCCGAACGGACCGTCGGCGAGTGGACGGCCGAGGAGAAGAACGCGGCCTCCCACCGCTCGCGCGCATTCGCGGCGCTCGCACCGCTCCTCGCGAAGCTCTGAGCGCGGCGGGCCTACCTCAGCGCACTGCGCCGCGGGGGGCTGCCGGGAGGTCCAGCACCTGTCGATACTCCTGCCCCGAGTGCAGCGTGCACACCACCCGTCGGCTCGGATGATAAAGCGCGGGGAAGGCGCCCCACAGCGGGTTGCGGGGCGACAGCTGACGCCCGGAGACATGCAGGCGCAGTTCGTCGCCCGAGCGGAAGAGCGTCGCCGACGGCGCGAACTCGATCTCGACGAGGCGGGCTTCCGCCTCGACGTCGACGCGGCGGAACCCGGTCGTGACGAAGTCGCGCCCGAACCCGTACGACCCCTCGAACGGCACGAAGCGCCCCTGCGTCCATTTCGACAGGCCCGCGAACAGCGACACCGCCCCGGCCGATGCGGCGCTCACCCACAGCCGCAGGGTCGCGTCCCCCGTGATCTCGGTGTCTTCGTCGAACGTCCACGAGTAGCGTGCCGCGGCGCGGCGGGCGGGGAACGCGACGCCGGTGTCGATGACAGGCGGGGTCCGGGTGAGCGAGCCGTCGCCGTGCAGGTGCAGCTGCAGGCGCGCGAACGACGGAGGCCACTGCTCCTCGTCGCGCACCTCGTGCATGCGGTCGCCGCGCTCGCGCACCTCGAGACGCACCCGTGGAAGACTGTGCCGCTCGCCCCTCAGATGCGTGCTGAGGAATGCGAGCTGCGCGGCCTTCGCCTCATCGCTGTAGAACGCCGCCCACTTGCCGCCTCGATGCGTGAACAGGTGCCGGTCGGGCGTGGTCGCTTCGGCGAACGCGCGAAAGCTGCCGCGCGTGTGCAGGTTGGCATCCGAGAAGCTGCCGCAGACGAGCATGGGCGTCTCGATCCTCCCGAGGTCGGGCGCGAGCGAACGCCACCACGCGTCGTCGTCGGGCCGCGCGGCCGCTTCACGCCCGAGATCGGGTGACATGCGAGTCGAGCGCCGCACCAGCGTCGTCCACAGCCGGGAGAAGCCGATCTCGCGCACCCCACCGGGGTAGAAGAAGTCGCGATACGCGTCGGTGAACCCCTCCCACGGCACGATCGCGCCCAGATGGGGCGGTCGCAGCGCGGCCACCTTGTACTGCGAGATGGCGAGGTACGACACCCCGAGCATGCCGACCGCTCCGGTGCACCAGTCCTGCCGCGCGATCCACTCGATCGCGTCGTAGACGTCCTCGGCCTCCGCGTCGCTGAGCAGCGACCCGACGCCGTCGGAGCGCCCCGCGCCGCGGACGTCGAGATTGACGACGGCGAACCCCTGCGGCACCCACCACGCCGGGTCGGGAGCCTCCCACCCCGTCTCGTCAGAGATGCGGATCGTGGCGGTCTGGCGCAGGATCCGGAACTGCGGGTTGATACGGTAGCCGCCACGCGTGCGCCGCGGAAGCGCGTCCTTGCCGTACGGATGAGCGCAGAGGATCGCCGGGACCGGGCCGCCGTCCGCCGGCAGGTACACGTTCGCGCGGAGGATCGTTCCGTCGCGCATCGGGATCTCGACGTCACGATGCACCCGGACGTCGGCGCTCATCGGACTCACGGCGATCGGGGGTCGCAGCATCCGTCGAACACGCTCGACCGCGTACCGAGCCGCGCCGTGGCGTCGCCAGGGGCGATCGGTCGCGCCGATGCCAGGGGGTCGTGCCGTCACGGCGCGACGGTATCACCCCTGGGCGACGCGAGTGAGAATCAGAGTCATTCCCGACTGCGCGAAAGGCCCCTCGGCGGGGAGGCGCAGGCTTAGCCTGGGCCCATGCACGATCATGCGCCGTCCGGGATCCGAGCGGCAGGCAACCGCCGCCTGCTCGCGATCTCTCTCGCCATCACCGCGGTGGTGATGGTCGTGCAGGTCATGGGCTCGGTGCTGTCGGGATCGCTCGCGCTCCTCGCGGACGCCGTCCACATGTTCACGGATGCCGCCGCCCTCGTGATCGCGCTGATCGCGAGCATCGTCGCCGCACGGCCCGCCAACGATCGGCGCACCTTCGGGTACCAGCGGGCCGAGGTCTTCGGCGCATTGGTGAACGGCGTGATTCTGCTCGCGCTGTCGGCCTGGGTCGCGGTCGAGGCGGTGACGCGCCTGATGCAGCCGGGCGAGGTCGAGGTGGCGGGCGGGGTCATGCTCATCGTCGCGATCGTGGGTCTGGCCGCCAATGCCGTCGCGATGTGGCTACTCAGCTCGGCCCAGCGCGACAGCATCAACGTCCGCGGCGCGTACCTGGAGGTGCTGGGCGACCTGATCGGCTCGGCCGCGGTCATCGTCGCCGCCATCGTGATCGTGACGACCGGGTGGGCGCAGGCGGACGCGATCGCGTCGCTGTTCATCGCGGCGATGATCATCCCGCGGGCGATCGGGCTGCTCCGGGAGGTGGTGTCGGTGCTCGCCGAATCCGCTCCGAAGGGCACGCACGTGCAGGAGATCCGCGACCACATCCTCGCCACGACCGGCGTCGTCGACGTGCATGACGTGCACGTGTGGCAGCTGACCCGCGGCGCCCCGGTGTTCTCGGCGCATGTCGTCGTCGCCGCCGACACCCTGAGCGACGGACGCGCGGCCGGCATCCTCAGTCAGCTGCAGACGTGCCTGTCGCAGCACTTCGATGTCGAGCACTCCACGTTCCAGCTCGAGCCGGCGGGGCACGTCGAGCACGACGCGCACGCATGATCTCGGTACGCGCTGGGATCAGTCCTCGCGGCGGACGCCCTCGGGGCTCTTGTCGGGGCGGAGACCCCGCCACCGCGGATGGCGGAGGATGCCGCCGGGCGTGAACTCGCCGTACTCCACCTCGCCGACGAGCTCCGGCTCGACCCACAGGGCGTCGCGGGCGTCGAGGGGCGGCACGCCGACGAGCGGGTTCTCGTCGGTGCGCAGCGGCAGCAGCCTCTTCATCAGCGACGCGAGGGTGGAGTCGCTGAACCCGGTGCCCACCCGCCCGGCGTACTGCAGCCCCTCTGACCCGGGAATGCCCAGTAGCAGCGATCCGAACGTGCTGCTGCGTGCGCCCTTGCCGGGTCGGATGCCGGCGATCACGACCTCCTGCGTGCGCGTGATCTTGACCTTGAGCCAGGCCTCCGACCTCTCGCCGCGGCGATACGGCGACGACGGGTCCTTCACCACGATCCCCTCCAGCCGCAGCCGGGTGCTGGTGTCGAGCGCGGCCTCCACATCGTCGAAGACCGGGGGCACGCCGATGGCGTCGACGGATGCCTCGGCGATGGCCTCCAGGACGTCGCGGCGCTCGCGCAGGGGCAGGTCGGTGAGATCGTCGCGGTCGTGCGAGAGCACGTCGAACAGGTAGTAGCGCACCGGCGTGCGCCGCGCCTCGCGGGCGATGTCGCCCGCCCGCTCGAGGTTCATCCGGCTCTGCAGCAGCGGGAAGCTGGGGCGCCCGTCCGGCTCGAGCGCGACGAGCTCGCCGTCGACGACGGCGGGCTCGTGCCCGAGACCCGCGTCGACCGCGGTCAGCTCGGGGTAGCGATGGGTGACCTCGTTGCCGCTGCGAGCGAACAGCCGAAGCCGCTCGCCGTCCCACGCGCCGACGGCGCGGATGCCGTCCCACTTCATCTCGACCCAGGCCGGCTCGCCCCATCGCGCGGCCGCGTCCGTCGCCGCCGGGGGAGTCGCCGCCGTCGCGAGCATGGGCCGCAGCGCGTCGAGTTCGGGCACCGTGCGAGCGGGAGCGGCATCCGTCGTCCCGCCGTCTCCGAGATCAGGAGATCTGCCGGAGACAGGAAGATTGGCGCCGGAACTACCTGTTTTCGCCAGATCACCTGTTTTCAGGGGGGACGGAGAGTGCTTCGCAGCGCCGGAGTGGCGGGGGGTGGCCTCGCGGGGCTCGTCGGCCTGCGGGCTGGGCTGGACGGGGATGCCGTCCGGCTGAGGCCGGCCCTCGGCATCCGTCTTCATGCGGTGCAGCAGCCAGCTCGACTTCTCACCCGCGCCCTCGGTGCGGATGAGCGCCAGCCGCACGCGCCCGAGCGGGCCGCCGGGACGGCCCTCGAGCGTCGCGATGACCTCGTCATCGCGCCACTTCTCGAGGTCGTACCGCCCGTCGTCCCAGATCGTCACGGTGCCACCGCCGTATTCGCCGGCCGGGATGGTGCCCTCGAAGGTCGCGTACTCCATCGGGTGGTCCTCGGTCTGCACGGCGAGGTTGTTGCGCTTGTACGAGTGCGGCACGCCGCGCGGCACCGCCCAGCTCACCAGCACGCCGTCGCGCTCGAGCCGGAAGTCCCAGTGCAGCCTCGTCGCGTGATGCTCCTGGATGACGAACCGCGGCTTCTCGTCGTTCGGGGTGGCGCCGAGCGGATTCGCCGGCACCGGCTCGGGTGTGCGGTCGGCACTGCGTTTCGCGATGTATGCCGACAGCGGCCCGGCCTCGGCCTCGCGGCCGCCGGCGTGGAAGCCCAGCGGTGCCATCGGGTCGCCGGCCGTCTCGATCCGCTCGAGCACCTCGGTGAACTCGAGGTGGCGCAGGTCCGGGTCGTCGAGCTCGTCCCACGTGCGGGGCGCGGCGACGGTCGGATGCAGGCGTCCGCGCATCGAGTACGGGGCGATCGTTGTCTTCGAGCCGTTGTTCTGGCTCCAGTCGATGAGCACCTTGCCGCGGCGCTCGGTCTTCTTCATGCTGCTCACGACGAGGTCGGCGTGATCCGCCTCGATCGCACGCGCCAGCTCGTTCGCGAGGGCCGACGCCTGCTCGGTCGACTGCCCGGGAGGAAGAGCGGTGTAGAGGTGGATGCCCTTGCTGCCGCTCGTGACCGGATAAGGCTCCAGTCCCATGCCCTCCAGGATCGCGCGTGCCCAGCCGGCGACGACCGCGCATTCGGCGAGCCCGACCCCGGGACCCGGGTCGAGGTCGAGCACGAGCCGGTCGGCCGGGCCGCGTCCGCCGTCCGAGGCGAAGCGCCACTGCGGGACGTGGAGCTCCAGGCTCGCCACCTGCGCGAGGTAGACGAGCGTCGGCACGTCGCCGACGAGCGGATAGTCCTTGGTGCCCGTCGAGTGCGGGATCGGCATCCGTCTCACCCATGACGGCGCTCCGCGCTCGAGATCCTTCGCGAAGAACACCATGCCGGGATCGTCCTCGGTACCGACGCCGTCGGGCCAGCGTTTGCGGGTGACCGGGCGCCCGATCACATGCGGGATGAGCACCTCGGCGACGCGCGTGTAGTAGTCGATCACCTCGCCCTTGGTCGTGCCCGTCTCGGGGTAGAGCACCTTGCCGAGGTTGGTGATGCGCAGGCGCCGGCCGCCGATCCGCACCAGCTGCTCGTCGCGCGCCATGCGCCCAGGGTAGCCGTGGGGCATGTGACAGGTGTGTACTGGTGTGGTGAGGGCGATTTGGAAGGGTGCACTGACGTTCGGGCTCGTGAACGTTCCGGTCAAGGTATACGCCGCGACCGAGGACCACGACGTGTCACTGCACCAGGTGCACAACAAGGACGGCGGACGCATCCGCTATCAGCGCAAGTGCGAGGTCTGCGGCGAGGTGGTCGCGTATCAAGACATCGACAAGGCGTACGACGACGGCGAGCGCACGGTCGTGCTCACCAAGGACGACCTCGACTCGCTGCCCGCCGAGCGCAGCCGTGAGATCGACGTGGTCGAATTCGTGCCGAGCGATCAGATCGATCTGCTGACCCTCGACCGCGCGTACTACCTCGAGCCGGACTCCGCGTCGCCCAAGGCGTACGTGCTGCTGCGCAAGACGCTGGAGCAGACCGACCGCACCGCGATCGTGCGGTTCTCGCTGCGTCAGAAGACGCGCCTTGCGGCCCTGCGCGTGCGCGGCGACGTGCTCGTGCTGCAGACGCTGCTGTGGGCCGACGAGGTGCGCGAGGCGGCGTTCCCGGCGCTGGATGAGAGCGTGCGCATCTCGGCGAAGGAGCTCGAGCTGTCGGCGTCCCTCGTGGAGAGCTTCGCGAGCGACTTCGACCCCGAGCAGTTCACCGACGAGTACCAGGAAGAGCTGCGCACCCTGATCGAGGCGAAGCTCGAGAAGGGCGACGCGGTCGACACCTCCGAGACGTTCGGCGAGCGCGAGGAGGAGGAGGCAGGCGGCGAGGTCATCGACCTGATGGCCGCCCTGCGGGCGAGCGTCGAGAAGTCGCGCGCGGCGCGCGAGGGCGGTGGCAAGGGCACCGCCAAGAAGAAGGATGCCGCAGCCGACGACAAGGCGGAGGGCAAGGCATCCGCGAAGAAGCCCGCGGCCAAGAAGAAGAAGGCCTCCTGACGCAGCGCCTCCGACCGGCAGGCGGCGGTCAGGCCTTGGGCGCCCCGCCCTCGTGCTGCTCGGGTCCGCGGTCGAACACCTCGGGGTCGAGCACCAGCGCCTCGGCCTCGCTGTGGTCGGTGACGACGTCCTGACCGGCCGCGGCGGCCTTCTTCGCCTTGCTGCGCTCGCGGAAGTAGTGCCACAGCGTCACGATCGCGGTGCCGCCGACGGCGGCGAGCAGGATCAGGTCGATGTAGTTCTCGACGAACTCCGCGACCGGCGGGATGAAACCGATGGCGTAGCCGAACATCGTCAGGCCGAAGCCCCAGATGACCGCGCCGATGAAGTTGTAGAGCGTGTACTTCCACTTGTTCATGTGGCCGACGCCCGCGGCGACGGGCGCGAACGTGCGGACGATGGGCACGAAGCGCGCGAGGATGATCGTGAGCCCGCCGAAGCGCTCGAAGAACGCATTCGTGCGCTCCACGTTCTTGACGCTGAACAGGCCCGATTCTTTGCGTTCGAAGACCGCAGGCCCGCCCTTGTGGCCGATGTAGTAGCCGACTTCACCGCCGACGAATGCCGCGAGCCCGATGAGCAGAGCCACCCACCACACGCTGATGCCGAACACGCCATTGGGCGCGTAGTCCTGCGGGTGCGACAGCAGGCCCGCGATGATCAGCAGGGTGTCGCCTGGGAGCAGGAATCCCACGAGCAGGCCCGTCTCGGCGAAGACGATGAAGCACACCGCGACGAGCGCCCACGGGCCGGCCCACTCGATGATGGCGGCCGGATCCAGCCAGGGGATCAGGGCGGAAGGAACTGCGTGCACGGTGTGATTCCCGTCGGTCGGTACATCGGCGGTCAGCGGATGCGGAGAACTCGCGTGCGGAAGGTGGGACTTGAACCCACACGCCCGAAGGCACAGGAACCTAAATCCTGCGTGTCTGCCAGTTTCACCACTCCCGCGGGTCCGTTCAGTCTACTGACGCGCCTGCGCGGCGGCTGTAGGGCCAGCCCCCGGCTCGAGCGTCAGCGACGGATGCCGAACAGGAAGTAGCTCGCGGGTCCGATCCAGTTGACAAGGATGACCGGGATCCACAACGGCTTGGATCCGCGGAGGTCCCGGGCGTCGCGGTGCGCGAGATCCCAGAACGCCAGGAACGCGAACGCCACCTGCACGAGTCCCGCCAGGCCGAGCCCGGTCCTGGCCGCGGGGGAGAGCTCTGTCTTCGCCTTGGTCATCGTCGTCCCTTCCGTCGCTTGCTCCATCCTGCCGCGTGCGCCGGAATCACGCATCTGTGGATAACTTCCGGATGCCGCGGCGCCGTGTTGCGAGGATGCTTCGGTGTCACCTTCCGCCGCGCCTGTCGCCACGATCGTCGCCGAGCGCGTGCGTGAGCGGCTGCGGGCGGAGCGGTCGGACCCGTCGCGGGATCCCGAGTTCGCCGCGCAGATCGCGCGATCCGAGGTGCGGCGGCACAACGACTTCGCGCTCGCGCGCGGCCTCGCGCCCGTCGACGACGAGACCGCATGCGTTCGTGAGGTGCTCGCGTCCGTCGTGGGCTACGGACCGCTGCAGGCGTACCTCGACGATCCGACGGTCGAGGAGCTGTGGATCAACGCGCCCGACCGCATCTTCGTGGCCCGCGGAGGGGCGCCAGAGCAGACGCCGCTCGTCCTCACCGACACGGCCGTGCGCGACCTCGTCGAGAGGATGCTGCAGTCGACCGGACGACGAGTCGACCTCTCACAGCCTTTCGTCGACGCGTCGCTCGCGGACGGCTCGCGTCTTCATGTCGTGATCCCCGACATCACGCGCCGGCATTGGGCGGTCAACATCCGCAAGTTCCTGCCCGCCTATCGCGACCTCGGCCGCCTGGTGGCCGCCGGCTCGCTCGCGCCGGAGGCGGCCCGGCTGCTGCGTGACGCGATGGCCTCCGGCAGCTCGATCCTCGTCTCGGGCGCGACGCACGCCGGCAAGACGACGCTCCTCGGGGCGCTCATCGGCGCCTGCCCGCCCGACCACCGCATCGTGACCGTCGAGGAGACGTTCGAGCTGGCTGTGGCTGCCCCCGACCTCGTCGCGTTGCAGGGTCGCCAGCCCAGCCTGGAGGGCACGGGCGAGGTCACGCTGCGGCGGCTGGTGAAGGAGGCGCTGCGCATGCGCCCCGATCGCCTCGTCGTCGGCGAGGTCCGCGACGCCGAGGCCCTCGACCTGCTTCTCGCGCTCAACACCGGCGTCCCCGGCGCCGCCACCATCCACGCCAACTCGGCGCGCGAGGCGCTCGCCAAGCTCGCCGCCCTCCCGCTCCTGGCCGGGCGCAACATCGATGCGGCCTTCGTGCTCCCCGCGGTCGCGGCATCCGTGTCGCTCGTCGCTCACTGCGAGCGCGCAGCCTCGGGCGCTCGCCGCGTCGTCGAGATCGTCGCACCCACGGGCATGGTCGACGGTGTCATCGAGGCGCGCACGCTCTACCGGGCGGACGCCGCGTGATCGTCGTGTGGGGCGCGGTTCTCGCCGCGGGCCTGCTGCTGACGCTGTCGCCGTGGCTCTGGCCGGCGGGCGTGCGCCGCCTCCCCGCGCGCAGCAGCGGACGATTCCATCGGCTCCTGGCCGAGGCCGGCTTCGCGCGCTCGTCGATCACGTCGGTGACCGTGCTGGCGATCGGCTGCGGTGTGCTCGCTGCCGCCGTGGCGTGGCTCGTCGCGCCGGTCGGCGCCCTGTG
>NZ_RRYE01000479.1 GCF_004010105.1 Microbacterium sp. CPCC 204701 | reverse complement strand
CGCGGGCTCGCGCGGCGGCCGATCCGCGCGGCGATCCGGATGGTCGGGCGGCGGCTCCGACTCCTCGGCCTCGAGGATCCGCGACGACGCGAGCTGCTCGGCCGCCAGCTCGGCATAGAGCCCTCCGCGCGCGACGAGCGACGCGTGGGTGCCGGACTCGACGATGTGCCCCGCCTCGACCACGTGGATGACATCGGCGGCGATGACGGTCGAGAGGCGATGCGCGATCGACAGGGTCGTGCGGCCGCGCGCCGCGGCATCGAGCGCCTCCTGCACGACCCGCTCCGACACGGTGTCGAGCGCCGACGTCGCCTCATCCAGCAGCAGCACCGGGGGGTCCTTCAGGAGCACGCGCGCGATCGCGATGCGCTGCTTCTCACCGCCCGACAGGCGGTAGCCGCGTTCGCCGACGATCGTGTCGTACGCGTCCTCGAACCGCTCGATCACGTGGTGGATGTTGGCCGCGCGGCACGCCGCCTCGAGCTCGGCATCCGTCGCATCCGGCTTGGCGTAGCGCAGGTTCTCGCGGATCGTGGCGTGGAAGAGGTAGGTCTCTTGCGACACGATGCCGATGTTGTCGATGATCGTCTCGAGCCGGAGCCGCCGCACGTCTTCGCCGGCGAACAGGACGGCGCCGTCGGATGCCTCGTACAGGCGCGGCGTGAGGTACAGCACCGTCGTCTTGCCGGCGCCGGACGGCCCGACGAACGCGACATGCTGCCCGGGCTCGGCGACGAACGACACGCCTCGCAGGGTCGGACGCGTATCGGGGGCGGCATCCGGGTAACGGAAGACGACGTCGCGGAACTCGATGCGGCCGAGCGGGCCGGGCGCCCTGTCGACGTCGACCGCGTCGGGCGCGTCGCGGATCGTCGGCTCCAGGTCGAGGTACTCGAAGATGCGCGCGAACAGCGCCGCCGAGGTCTGCAGGTCGAGCGACACGCGCATCAGCCCCATGAGCGGCATGAGCAGCCGCGCCTGCACGGTCGTGAAGGCGACGATCGTGCCCGCCGTGATCGCGTCGCTGCCGCCCACGATGAAGTAGCCCGCGACGAGGTAGATGATGGCCGGGACGCTCGCCATCAGCACCTGCACGACGGCGAAGAAGCCCTGGCCGCTCATCGCACGGCGCACCTGCAGTCGCACCTGGTTGCGGTTCTCGTCGGCATACCGTGCGGACTCGGCGCGCTGCCGGTTGAACGACTTCGACAGCAGGATGCCCGACACGCTCAGCGTCTCCTGCGTGATCGCGGTGAGCTCCGACAGCGACTCCTGCGTCTCGCCGGCGATACGGGCGCGCACCTGCCCGACGCGGCGCTGCACGAGCACCAGCCCGGGCATCAGGATGACCGCGATGATCGTCAGCCGCCAGTCGATGATGATCATCGCGACCAGCGATGCGACCACCGTGACGGTGTTGCCGAGGATGCTCGTGACGGTGTTGGTGAGGACGCCCGACACTCCTCCCACATCGTTCTGCAGGCGCGACTGGATGACGCCGGTCTTGGTCCGCGTGAAGAATGCGAGCTCCATCGCCTGGAGGTGGTCGAACAGCTTCACCCTCAGGTCGCCCGTCACCCGGTTGCCGACGGTGGAGGTGAGCCACGTCTGGGCGACGCCGACGACGGCGGAGAGCAGGAACAGGCCGATCATGACCGCGATGAGCGACCACAGCAGCGACAGGTCGGGTCCCGATCCGTCGACGGGGAAGAGCGCGTCGTCGAAGATCCGCTGGACGAGGAGCGCGGGGATCACCGCGATGGCCGCGCCGACGACGACGAGGAGCCCCGTGACGACGATCGACCCCGTGTACGGCCGGAACAGCGCGACGACGCGGCGGCCGAGGTGCGGGATGCGCGGAGCCTCGGCGTTCTCGCGCCGCTGCGCCTCGGTGTCGACCGGCCGGAAGCCGGGATGGCCGCCGCCACCCCCGCCGCCGCGGCTCATCCCGCCGCCCCCGCGC
>NZ_RRYE01000478.1 GCF_004010105.1 Microbacterium sp. CPCC 204701 | reverse complement strand
GGCCGCATACGCGCCACCGGCCGCATACGCGCCGGCACCGGCCGCATACGCTCCCGCTCCTGCTCCCGCCGCGTTCGAACTCGTCCCGGCCGGCGCCGCGCTCGCCGAGGACGTCGAGCGGACGCGGGTGGCGGCAGCCGTTCCCCCTCCCGCGCAGCGGGCGGCGCTGTATCCCGACGCGCCCGTGCTCGCGGTGCTCACGTGGGACGACGGCACGCGCATGGCCGTCTATGGCCGCACGCTGTACGGCCGCAACCCGGCAGGTGAGGCGGGCGCCGTGACCGTCGCGGTGCGCGACGAGACGCTGTCGCTGTCGAAGACGCACTTCGAGGTCGGCTCGGACGAGCGCGGTCCGTGGATCGTCGATCGCCACTCCACGAACGGGACGGTGCTGGTGCGCGATGGCGGGCGTCTTCCGCTCGTCCCGGGCGTGCGCACCACCCTGCGCGACGGCGACCGACTCGACCTCGGCGACCGCAGCACGACGGTGGGCGTCATATGACGCAGGACCCGCCCATCACGGTGCGGTGCGGCGCAGCCACCGACGCAGGTTTGCGGCGGCGCATCAACGAGGACTCGTTCCTGGCCAGGTCGCCACTGTTCCTCGTGGCCGACGGCATGGGCGGACATCAGGCGGGCGAGATCGCGAGCGCGACCGTGATCGACGAGTTCGTCGCGTTCACCGGTCGCGACAGCCTCACGATCGACGACATCCACGCCGCCATCGCCCGGGCACGCCGACGGGTCGACGCACTGCCGGCCGGCTCCGGTGCGGGAGCCGGCACGACCCTGAGCGGCGTCGTCATCGCCGATGTCGCGGGCGAGGGCTATTGGCTCGCGGTCAACCTGGGCGACTCGCGGACGTACCGGCTCAGCGAGGGCCGCTTCGAGCAGGTGAGCGTCGATCACTCCGTGGTGCAGGAGCTCATCGACAGCGGCGAGCTGAGCGCCGAGGCCGCGCACCGCGACACGCGCCGCAACGTGATCACGCGGGCGATCGGGGCCGGCAGCGACGGCGAGCCCGACTACTGGATGCTCCCGGCCGAGGCCGGCGACCGCATCCTGGTGTGCTCCGACGGCCTCTCGAGCGAGCTCGAGGACTCCCGCATCCACGACGTGCTGCGCGATGAGAGCGATCCGCAGGCGGCGGCCACTCGACTCGTGCACGAGGCCATGATCAGCGGTGGGCGCGACAACATCACGGTGCTCGTCGTGGACGCCGTCGTCGTCAGCACGCGCGCCGACCCCTCGGGCGAGCGCGATACGGTACCAGCAGCCCCCACGACCGACGTCGAGATCGACGGCGATACGCTTCCCCGCGCCGTCGCCGCTGGAGGATTCTGATGCCCTCGCTGTACTCTCCGGGCGATTCGCTCGTCGCGGCCACGCCGCAGGGCGTCGTCGTGCTCGAACCCGGAAGCCCCGTGAAGGTCGCCGTGCGGGTGCGCGGGCTGATCGCCGAGAACCGTGGGCTGGGCGGGGTCATCGAGGCGCTCACCGGCGCGTACGGTGCGTCGCTGACCGCAATGCCGTCGTTCGCGGTGGCCCTCGCCGAGGGCGACAAGGTGCGCGTCGCCGTGCGCGGCGCGTTCGTGCTGCAGGTCGAGTCCGACCGCCCCGAGTCGATCTCGGGCGAGGGCGTCACGACGTGGAGCGAACGCGTGGTGGATCACGCCGGCCGCGTCACGGTGTCGTCGCGATCGACGCCGGCGGCGACGTCCCCCACGCCCCCGCCGGGCCCCGCTGGGGCGTCGTCCGAAGCCTCCGGGCGTGTAGGCCCAGTCTCGGCGATGGCGTCGCGAACCCCCGAGCTGCCGGTGGCCGACGGCGTGGTCCTCGCTTCGGTCGTCGTGTGGGCGCCCGAGGGTGCGGCTGCGACCGCGCCGGGCGGGGCCGGAGGGGACTCGAGGCCTGAAGCGGTCGTGCCCGCTCCGTCTCCGCTGCCCGCACCAGAACCGTCGGTGG
>NZ_RRYE01000477.1 GCF_004010105.1 Microbacterium sp. CPCC 204701 | reverse complement strand
GGGGCCGAACGGAGTGGGCCGAACGGAGCGGGGGCCGAACGGAGCGGGCCCGAACGGAGCGGCGGCCGAACGGGCGGGCCGAACGGGGCGGGGCAGAACGGGGCGGGCAGACCGGCGAGGCTGACGGATGCCGCGGGGTGCGGCATCCGTCGGACTCGAAGGTCAGCCCGCGAGCAGGGTCTCGATGGGTCCGCGCGCGAAGTAGAGCAGGAATCCGGCTGCGACGATCCACAGCAGCGGGCTGATGTCGCGTGCCTTGCCCGACAGCGACCGCACCACGACCCACGCGACGAAGCCCGCGCCGATGCCGTTCGCGATCGAGTAGGTCAGCGGCATCACGGTGATCGCGAGGAACACCGGCAGCAGGATCGAGAAGTCCGAGAAGTCGATGTACTTGATCTGCGACATCATGAGCGCGCCGACGATCACCAGCGCGGCGGCCGCGACCTCGCTCGGCACGATCGACACGAGCGGCGTGAAGAACATCGCGACGAGGAACAGCGCGCCCGTCACGACGTTCGCGAAGCCGGTGCGGGCGCCCTCGCCGATGCCCGATCCCGACTCGATGAACACGGTGTTCGACGAGCTCGACGTGAGACCACCGGCGACGGCGCCGACACCCTCGACGATCAGCGCCGACTTGATGCGCGGGAAGTCGCCCTTCGCGTCGGCGAGCCCGGCCTCCTTCGAGAGGCCCGTCATCGTTCCCATGGCGTCGAAGAAGTTGGTGAACACGAGCGTGAAGACGAGCATGAGGGCGGCGAGCACGCCGATCCGCTCGAACGATCCGAACGAGACCTGACCGACGAGCGACAGGTCGGGCACGCTCACGAGCGACGCCGGCAGCTCGGGGACCGACAGGCCCCAGCCGCCCGGGTTGACGGTGTCGCCGTCGACCTTCGGGCCGAGGTTCCAGATCGCCTCGACGATCACCGCGGCCACGGTGCCCGAGACGAGGCCGATCAGGATGCCGCCCTTGACCTTGCGAGCGACCAGGATGCCGGTGAGCAGCAGCGTGGAGACGAAGATGAGCGTCGGGACGGTCGCGACCGAACCGTCCACGCCGAGCCCGACCGGGGGCGAGGAGAGGCTCGTCGCGGTCACGAACCCGGCGTCGACGAAGCCGATGAACGCGATGAACAGGCCGATGCCGACCGTGATCGCGAGCTTCAGCTGGATCGGGACGGCGTCGAAGATCATGCGCCGCAGTCCCGTCGCAGCCAGCAGCACGATGATGAGGCCGTTGATGACGACGAGGCCCATCGCCTCAGGCCAGGTCACCTGTCCGACGACGGCGACTGCGAGGAACGAGTTGATGCCGAGGCCGGCCGCGAACGCGAAGGGCAGGCGCGTCACGAGTCCGAAGAGCACCGTCATGACGCCGGCCGTGAGCGCGGTTGCAGCCGCCACCTGCGGGAACCCGAGGCTGTTCCCGTCGACGTCGACCCCGCTCGAGAGGATGATCGGATTGAGGATGACGATGTAGGCCATCGTCACGAAGGTCACGACGCCGCCGCGCACCTCCGTGCCGACTGTAGAACCGCGCCGGGTGATCTCGAAGAACCGGTCGAAGCCGTTCTTCGGCGGAGCGACGTCGTCCGGCTCGGCGGCGTCGGGGGCTTCGGGCGTGGTGGACGGGGCTGTGCTCATGTGGGGACCTCCGCCGACGACGCTAGCGCCATCGGAGCCCGCCTGGGAATTCGCTCAACGGATGGCGCTCGCCTTCGCCGCGGGCGGGCGAGGCGCCCGGGAGAGCCGGGGGTGGCGAAGTAGGGTCGATGAGGCCATGCACCGCCTCATCGTCGCCTTCCTCGCAACCGTCGACGCCGCCATCGCGGTCGCCGTCGGGCTCGCCGCGACCCTCGCGCCGCTGACGGTGCTGTGGGTGTTCGGGCTCGGCGGCGCCGCGGACTGGGGCGTCCTGTGGCCGACGGGCGTCGCGGCGTGGCAGCTCGGCAACCTGGTGC
>NZ_RRYE01000476.1 GCF_004010105.1 Microbacterium sp. CPCC 204701 | reverse complement strand
CGTCGAGCAGCCGCGCGACGCGGTCGCGGGGCAGCAGCTTGCCGCGCGACACATGGCGTTCGCGCGAGGCGGCGGGACCTCCGAGCGCCACCTCGGCCAGCCGCTGCCGCAACCGGTCGGCGAGCGCACCCTGCGCGTCGCGGGTGCGCTCGAACGCCTCGTCGTGCACTGCGGTCGTCGTGAGCCCGCTCATCTTCGCTCCCCGCGCATCGTCGTCGACGTCACGATCGGATCACGCCCGTTGTCTCGGCGGGATCGGATTGGTTAGTGTTCACTAACTGAACCTTAGGTTAGCGAGCCTTAACTCAAATGACAAGCGGAGAACTGAGATGACGAGCGGTGTGACCGACCGCGACCGGGCCAAGGCCGACCGACATGCCGCCATCCTCCACGAGGCCGCCGCGCTGTTCGCCGAGCGCGGCTTCAGCGGTGTGAGCCTGGAAGACATCGGCGGCGCCGTCGGCGTCAGCGGCCCCGCGCTGTATCGCCATTTCGCGAACAAGCAGGCGCTCCTCGGAGCGATCCTCGTCGAGGTGAGCGAGCGGCTGCTGTCGGGCGGCCGCGCCGTCGTCGCCGAGCGCAGCGACCCCGCCGGCCGACTCGACGCGCTCATCGCGTTCCACGTGGAGTTCGCACTTCGCGACGCCGACGTCATCCGCGTCCAGGACCGGGACCTCGCGAGCCTGAGCGACGACGACCGCCACACGGTCCGCCGGCTGCAGCGGGAGTACGTCGAGGTGTGGATCGGCATCCTCTCGGCCGTCCACCGCGGCCGCGACGAGGACGACCTCCGCGTGCGCGCGCATGCCTGCTTCGGGCTCATCAACTCCACGCCCCACACCGTGCGCGCACTGCGCGCACACGCGGCCGAGCGCGACGTGCGGGGCATCCTGCAGACGATGGCCCGCGCCGCGCTCACCGCCTGAGGTCGTGCGGCCTCCGGCGCGCCTCCGCCGGACGCCGGACACCGGATGGCGGAGCGCAGTGGATGCCGCGGCGCAACCCGCAGTCGCCGGCCGCAGCATTCACCCGCCCTCCCCGGCTCACCGCAGCAGCATGGCCCTCCCGGGCTCGCGCAGCACGTCGGCGACTTCCACCATGAACCGCGATCCCTGCTCGCCGTCCACGAGACGATGGTCGAACGACAGGGCGAGCGTCATGACGTCCCGCAGCGCGATCTCACCGCGCTGCTCCCACGGCTGGCGCCGCACGGCGCCGAGCGCGAGGATGCCGGCCTCGCCCGGGTTGATGATCGGCGTTCCGGCATCGACGCCGAATACGCCCACATTCGTGATCGAGAACGTGCCGCCCATCATGTCGGTCGGCGCGGTCTTGCCCGCGCGCGCGGTCTCGGCCAGTGAGCGGATGGCATCGGCGAGCTCGACGAGGGTCAGGTCCTGCGCATCGCGGATGTTGGGAACGACGAGTCCGCGCCCCGTCGCCGCGGCGATGCCGAGGTTCACGTAGTGGTGCTCGACGATCTCTCCCGCCCGCTCGTCCCACCGGGAGTTGAGCTCCGGGTGACGACCGAGCGCCAGGCATACCGCCTTCGCCGCGACGGCGAGGATGCCGATTCGGTGCTCGGCGAGTGCGCGATCCGCCCTGAGCGAGGCGAGGAGCGCCATCGACTCGGTGACGTCGACTGTGAGGAACGTCGTGACGTGCGGCGCCGTGAAGGCGCTGCGCACCATCGCCTCGGCGGTGTGCTTGCGCACGCCGCGGATCGGCGTGCGGGTCGTCCGCTCCTGTGGCGCGGGCGCGCCGAGCGGCTCGGGCCGCTCCTCCCGCGTCGCTGCAGGTGCCGCCGTCACCGTCTTGCCCACGCGTTCGGCGTACGCCTCGACGTCGGCCCGCGTGATGATGTCCGAGGCGCCCGCGGCCTCGACGAGGGCGAGATCGATGCCGAGCTGCTTCGCGAACCGACGCACCGGCGGCGTCGAGCGGGCCCGCTCGACCGGCCGTTCGGTGTCGCCGAGCTGGATCGCATCGTGCGGCG
>NZ_RRYE01000475.1 GCF_004010105.1 Microbacterium sp. CPCC 204701 | reverse complement strand
TGGCCGTACACGTCGTCGATGGCGCCACGGTGGCGACGGGCGACCGCATCGTCACCATCGAGGCGATGAAGATGGAGCACCCGGTCCTCGTGCCGCACGACGGCGTCGTACGCGTCGACGTCGCGGTGGGTGACCAGGTGCGCCGCGATCAGGTGCTCGCCCACGTGCAGGCCGCCGCCGAGGACGCGGCCGCTGGATCGAGTGCTCGCTCTGCGAGCGGATCGAGATCACCCGTCGACTCTTCCGACATCCCTGCGGGGATCCATGAGGCACCCGCATCCACCTCCTGACACCCTGAGGAGCATGATGAACAGCTACGACGGCTACGACCTGAGCGACGACGAGCGCGAACTCGCCGGCATGGTCCGCCAGTTCTCCGACGAGGTCGTGGCGCCGCGCTCGTACGAGGCGGACCGCACCCACACGCTGCCGCTGGACGTCGTGGCTCAGTTGGGCGAGCTGGGACTGTTCGGCCTGCCCTTCCCCGAGAAGTACGGCGGGCAAGGCGGGGACTACTTCGCGCTGTGCCTCGCGATCGAGGCGCTCGGACGCGTCGATCAGTCGATCGCCATCACCCTGGAAGCCGGGGTGAGCCTCGGCGCGATGCCGGTGTTCCGTTTCGGCACCGAGGAGCAGAAGCAGGATCTGCTGCCCGACCTGCTCGCGGGCCGCGCCCTTGCGGGATTCGGCCTGACCGAGCCGGAGGCGGGGTCGGATGCCGGCGCCACCCGCACGACCGCACGCCTCGACGGCGGCGAGTGGGTGATCAACGGGTCGAAGCAGTTCATCACCAACTCGGGAACCGACATCACCCGGTTCGTGACGGTCACCGCGGTGACGGGCGAGAGCGGCGGGCGCAAAGAGATCTCGACGATCGTCGTCCCCCACGGCACACCCGGCTTCACCGTCGAGCCCGGTTACGACAAGGTGGGGTGGCGGGCCTCCGACACCCACCCGCTCACGTTCCAGGACGCGCGCGTGCCCGAGGCGAACCTGCTGGGGGAGCGCGGGCGCGGCTTCGCGAACTTCCTCCACATCCTCGACGAGGGGCGCATCGCGATCGCCGCGCTCTCGACGGGGGCGGCCGAGGGATGCCTCGAAGCCGCTGTCGACTATGCGAAGGAGCGCACCGTGTTCGGCGAGCCGCTCGCGACACGGCAGGGCATGCAGTTCCTGCTGGCGCGCATGCAGCAGCGGGTGCATGCGGCGCGGCTCGCGTGGCACCACGCGGCGCGTCTGCGCGACGCAGGGAAGTCGTTCAAGACCGAGGCGGCGATGGCCAAGCTCACGGCGAGCGACGCCGCCATGGACAACGCGCGCGACGCCACGCAGGTGTTCGGCGGCAACGGGTTCATGAACGAGTACTCGGTCGGACGCCACTACCGCGACTCGAAGATCCTCGAGATCGGCGAGGGCACGAACGAGGTCCAGCTCCTCGTGATCGCCCGGGCACTCGGCGTCGCGTGAGGGTAGCGTGGCACCCGTGACCGACGAGACGCCCGCGATCGTCCAGCGCGGCCTGTACTACGACGAGCTGCAGCTCGGCGCCCGCTACCTGCACCGACCGGGACGCACCGCCACCGAGGCCGACAACGTGCTGTTCTCGTCGCTCACGATGAACACCCAGGCGCTGCACCTCGACGCCGCGTTCGCCGAGGAGCAGCCGTTCGGGCAGCGCCTCATGAACTCGATGTGGACGCTCTCGACCATGGTCGGGGCATCCGTGTCGCAGATCACACAGGGTACGCTCGTCGCGCAGCTCGGCCTCACCGACATCTCGTTCCCGGCGCCGCTGTTCCACGGTGACACGCTGACCACCGAGACCGAGGTCGTCGACAAGCGGCCGTCGGCATCGCGCCGCGGTCAGGGCATCGTGACGCTGCGCCATACCGGACGCAATCAGCACGGCACGGTCGTCGCGGTCGCCACGCGCGTGGCGCTCATGTGGCGCAGTCCTGAGACACAGGAGGCCTCGTGACGTTCGACCTGGGTCCCG
>NZ_RRYE01000474.1 GCF_004010105.1 Microbacterium sp. CPCC 204701 | reverse complement strand
GTCGCCGACGCCGCGGTGGCGGCATCCGAGGCTCCCCCGCTCGACGCCGCCACCGCGAGCGCGACCGCCGCGCCCGCCGTCGCCACGGCGAGCGTCAGCGCGACCACGGCGACGACCTTGCGCACGACGGAGCCTTCCGGAGGGGACCGATCCGCTCGGGCGGAGAGCTCAGCGCCTGCCGGTGCCGAAGATCCCGCGGATCACTCCGCCCAGTATCGCCTCAGTCGACTTCGAGTTCAGAATCTGCTCGATCGGCGAGGCCGACCGCGACCGCGACGTCCGGGTCGCGCCGGCGGTCTTCTTGAGCAGCCGCTCGTACTCCTGCTGCGCCTTCTTCTCGGCGGCGGCCTGCGCCTTGTCGATCGCGGCCTGCTGCTTGGCGAGTTCCGCGTCGATCTTGGCCTTCTCGAGCGCGGCCCGCTCTGCGGCGGCCGCTTCGTCGGCGGCCTTCATCTTCGCCGCGAGGATCTCGCGCGCCGACTCGCGGTCGATGGCCGTGCCGTACTTCGCCAACAGCGGCGACGCCCTCACCGCGGTCTCGATCGCGGGGTCGGGCGTCGGCGACATGAGTCCCTGCGGCGCGCGGAGGCGGGTCCACGCGACCGGCGTGGGCGCCCCCTTCTCGCTCATGACCGTGACGATCGCCTCGCCGGTGCCGAGCTCCTGCAGCACGCGCTCGAGGTCGTAACCCGAGGTGGGGTACGTGCCGACTGTCGCGCGCAGCGCCTTCGCGTCGTCGGGGGTGAACGCGCGCAGCGCGTGCTGCACACGCGAGCCGAGCTGCGCGAGCACGTCGGACGGCACGTCCTTCGGGGTCTGCGTCACGAAGAAGACGCCGACGCCCTTGGAGCGGATGAGTCGCACCGTCTGCACGATCGCGGCCAGGAAATCCTTCGACGCGTCCTTGAACAGCAGGTGCGCCTCGTCGAAGAAGAACACCAGCTTCGGCTTCTCGGGGTCGCCCACCTCGGGGAGGAGCTCGAACAGCTCCGCCAGCAGGTACATCAGGAACGTCGAGAAGAGCGCCGGCTTGTCGATCACGCCCGGCACCTCGAGCAGGCTAATGACGCCGCGTCCGTCGGGCGCCGTGCGGAGGAAGTCGGTGACGTCGAACTCGGGCTCGCCGAAGAACACATCCGCACCCTGGTCGGCGAACGTGATCAGCTCGCGCAGGATCACGCCGGCGGTCGCCGCCGACAGCCCGCCGAGCTCCTTGAGCTCGGCCTTGCCCTCGTCGCTCGTGAGGTGCGTGAGCACGGCCCGCAGGTCCGAGAGGTCGACGAGCGCGAGCCCGTTCTCGTCGGCGTAGTGGAACACGAGCCCGAGGCTCGACTCCTGCGTGTCGTTCAGGCCCAGCACCTTGCTCAGCAGCAGCGGCCCGAAGCCCGACACCGTCGCCCGCACGGGCACGCCCTTGCCGATGCCGCCCAGCGCGAAGAACTCGGTGACCGACGCCTCGGGCTTCCAGTCCTGGCCGATGCCCTGCGTGCGCGCCAGCAGCTTCTCGCTCGGCTCCCCCGGCGTCGCGATGCCCGACAGGTCGCCCTTGATGTCGGCGGCGAACACCGGCACGCCGCTCGCGGCGAGCTGCTCGGCGAGCCCCTGCAGGGTGCGGGTCTTGCCGGTGCCGGTGGCCCCCGCGACCAGCCCGTGCCGGTTCATCATGCCCAGCGGGATCCGGACCTGCGCCTCCGGCACGGGATCGCCGTTGACGAGCGCGCCGAGATCGAGAGTGGGGGTCTGGAAGCTGTACCCGGCGATGATCCTCTGGATCTCTTCCGGCGTCAGGGGGCCGGTCGCGTCGGTCGGCTTGCGGGGTTGGGATGCGTGTTCCTGCGCAGCCGGGACCTCGGTGGGCGCTCCCGCGGGCCCGGGGGTCTGCGCGGCCAGGGTCTCGCCCACGGCGGGCGCGGCGGTGGTGGCCGCGCGGTCGGAGGCTTCGGCATCCGTCGCCGGTGTCGGTGTTGCCAGATCAGGAGATATGGCGGAGGCAGGAGGTTTCGTCGCG
>NZ_RRYE01000473.1 GCF_004010105.1 Microbacterium sp. CPCC 204701 | reverse complement strand
CGCCCGACCTCGGCGTCGACGTCTGGCGCGCGAATCGCCTCGCCGCCTCCGACGGGGTGCTGACCGGAGCCGTCGACGGCGGGATCGTTGATGCCGCGGGCAAGGCGGCCGCGCTGCGCGAGTGGGCGGCCGAGCACGGCGTCGCGCTCCACCGTACGATCGCGATCGGCGACGGGGCGAACGACCTCGTCATGCTCGCTGCGGCAGGGCTCGGGCTCGCGTTCAACGCCAAGCCCGCCGTGCGTGCGAGCGCCGACCTCGTGGTGGGTCCGGCGGACCTGCGCGAGGTCATCCCGCTGCTGCCGTGAGCCTGCCGGGTGTCGGAGGTCGCCGGTACTGTCACTGCATGAACATCGTCCTCGTTCCCGGTCTCTGGCTCGACGCGTCCACCTGGGGAGAGGTGAGCCCGGCGCTCGAGGCGGCCGGTCACCGGACCCACCCCCTCACCATGCCAGGGGTCGGCGAGCCCGCGTCGCGCAGCGCCGGCATCGGCATCGCCGACTGGGTCGGAGCGACCGTCGCCGAGATCGACCGCCATGACGGCGACATGGTGCTCGTCGGCCACTCCGGCGGCGGGAATGTCGTCTACGGCGCGGTCGACGCACGACCGGAGCGCGTCACGCGCGTGATCTTCGTCGATACCTTCCCGCCTACCGACGGCGGATCGATCTGGGATTTCCCGGTGGTGGACGGCGTCGTCCCGTTCCCGGGTTGGGAGTCGTTCGAAGAGGGCGAGGTCGCCGACCTCGACGAGCAGACCCGCGCCGAGCTCGGTGCCCGCGTGAAGACGGTGCCCGAGCGTGTGCCGACCGACGCGCTCCGTCTCTCCGACGAGCGTCGGCGCGCCGTACCCGCCACGATGATCACGAGCACCATGCCCGAGGCGCAGATCCGCGCGATCATCCAGGAGCCGCCGGCCTGGGCCGCCGAGCTCGCCGCGCTCGAGCGCCTCGAGGTCATCCAGCTGGGCGCCGACGGCGATCCGACCGGGCACTGGCCGCAGGTGTCGCGGCCGGGTGCGCTGGCCGAGGCGATCCTCCGCGCGATCCGCCGGATCGAATAGCGCCGCCGCGCGTAGCGCGACGTCGCGTATCCAGATCCGCATACCCTTCGGCTCGCGGCGGCGCAGTGACGGCTAGTGGCCCATTCCGAGGCCGCCGTCGACCGGGATGACCGCGCCCGAGATGTAGGCGGCGTCGTCGGACGCGATCCATGCGACGACGCCGGCGACCTCCTCGGCCGTTGCGAAGCGGCCCGCGGGGATGCTCTTCTTGTACTCGGCCTGGGTGTCTTCGGGCAATTCCGCCGTCATGTCGGTCTCGATGAAGCCGGGGGCGACGACGTTCGCGGTGATGCCCCGAGCGCCGAGCTCACGCGTGAGCGAGCGCGCGAAGCCGACGAGCGCGCTCTTGGAGGCCGCGTAGTTGATCTGGCCGGCCGAGCCGTAGAGGCCTACGACGCTCGAGATGAGGACGACGCGTCCCCACCGCGCGCGCAGCATTCCCTTCGAGGCGCGCTTGACCACGCGGAAGGCACCGCCGAGGTTCGTCGCCACGACACTGTCGAAGTCGTCCTCGGTCATGCGCAGCAGCAGCGTGTCCTTCGTGATGCCCGCGTTGGCGACGACGATCTCGACCGCGCCCAGGGTGTTCTCGACCTCGGTGAACGCGGCGTCGACGGCGGCGGCATCCGTCACGTCCGCCCGCACGGTCAGGGTGCCCTCGGGTCCTTCGCCCGAACGGGCGGTCACCGCGACCTTGTACCCCTCGGCGACGAAGCGCTCGGCGATGGCGCGGCCGATGCCGCGGTTCCCGCCGGTGACGAGGACGACGCGATCGGTGGACATATGGTGCTCCCGGGTTCGGTGACGGATCCGGACCAGCCTAGCGGCGCCGGAATTGACACCCCCTCGGTGCGCTGGGACGCTGGGGGCAGGCATCGACGAAAGGCACGCCGTGAGCGACAGCACCGCCCCGAACCCCACCCCGGAGCAGGGATCTCAGCCGCCCGCGCCG
>NZ_RRYE01000472.1 GCF_004010105.1 Microbacterium sp. CPCC 204701 | reverse complement strand
CGCCGGGCGCGTGCCCGTGGTCGCGGGCACCGGCGGTCCGCTCGGTCAGGCGGTCACGCTCGCACGGGCGGCGGCGGATGCCGGAGCCGACGCCCTGCTCGTGCTGCCGCCGTACCTCGTCGGCGGCCCCCAGACCGGACTCGTCGCGTACGTCGAGGCGGTGGCGGCGGCATCGGATCTTCCCGTCGTGATCTACCACCGGGCGAACGCGCAGTACTCGGTCGACTCGGTGCGCCGGCTCGCGGGGAACCCCAAGGTCGTCGGGTTCAAGGACGGCGTCGGCGATGTCGGCCTCGCGCAGCAGATCGTGCGCGCTGTGCGCGCCGAAGGACGCGACGACTTCGCGTTCTTCAACGGCCTGCTCACCGCCGAGCTCACGCAGGGCGCGTACCGGGGCATCGGCATCCCGCTGTACTCGTCGGCGGCGTTCGCGATGATCCCCGAGGTCGCCAACGCGTACTACCGCGCGTACGTCGCCGGGGACGAGGCGCGCCGCGCCGAGCTGCTCGACGGCTTCTACTCGCCCCTCGTGCGGCTGCGCGACGACACCCCCGGCTTCGGGGTCTCACTCATCAAGGCCGGCCTGCGCCTCGGCGGACTTCCGGTCGGCTCTGTGCGCGCGCCGCTCGTCGACCCGACGCCCGAGCAGGAGGAGCGGCTCGCCGGCATCCTCGAGGCGGGACGGGCGCTGCTGTGACCCTCTCCGCCCCCGACGTCGAAGGCGTCACCGTCGCGTCGTTCGACGCGCGGCTGCGGCGCGTGCCGCTGTCACGGCCGTGGGCGGCAGACGTCACCTCGGTCGGCGTGATCGCGACGCACGTGGTGCGCTCGGACGGCACCGAGGGCTGGGGCTTCTCATGGACGCCGCAGATCGGGGCCGAGGCCGTGCAGGCGCTGCTGGCGCACGACATCGCTGCGTTCGCGGTCGGGCAGGATGCCGAGCCCGGAGCCCGCTGGCGCGCCCTGTGGCAGCACCTGCACGAGGCCGGAGGCGGCGGCGTCACCACGATCGCGATGGCGGGGCTCGACCTCGCGCTGTGGGATGCCGCGACGCGCGCCGCCGGAACCTCGCTCACCGGCTTTCTCGGAGCGCAGCGCGAGAGCGTGCGCGCGTACGGGTCGGGCGTGAACCTGCACTACTCGGTCGACGAGCTGGTCGGGCAGGTCCAGCGATGGGTCGAGGCCGGATTCGCGGCCGTGAAGGTCAAGGTCGGCAAGCCCGACGTCGCCGAAGACCTCGACCGGCTGCGTGCCGTGCGCGAGGTGCTCGGCCCCGATCGTGCGCTCATGATCGACGCGAACCAGCGGTGGGAGCTCGACCGGGCGACCCGCGCCCTCGAGGTGCTCGCCGAGGCGGCGCCCGCCTGGATCGAGGAGCCGTTGCGCGCCGACGACCTGTACGGCCACGTCGAGCTGTCGAAGCGCCTGGCCTCGTCGAGCGGCATCCCCATCGCGGTGGGGGAGAACCTGCACAATGTCTTCCGCTTCGAAGACTTCCTGCGGCTGGGCGCAGCGCAGATCATGCAGCCGAACATCGTGCGGGTCGGCGGGATCACGCCGTTCCTCGGCATCGCGGCCATCGCGGGCGAGTACGGCGCCGCCGTCCACCCTCATCTCCTGCCCGAGCTCTCGGGGCAGCTCGCCCTGTGCCTGCGCTCGGTGCCCGGCGTCCCCGAGCCGATGGCCGAGGACGTCGAGGATGCCGGCTTCGCCCAGCTCGGCGCGCTGGACGGCCCTTCGCCCGTGCGCATCGTCAAGGGCACCCTGACCGAAGTGCCGCACGCCGGCCTCGGCATCCGCTTTTCATGACCGACCACGCTTCGCCTGTGCGTCTCGACTGGCAAGCTCTCCCTTCGACAAGCTCAGGAACCGCGAGCGAGATGAAACGCCCGAACCTCCGGAGGATTCATGACCACCACCACCCCTGAAGAGCTCAAGACGCTCACCACGGCCGCCGCGGCGGCCGCCCCGATCTGGCGGGCGACGGATGCCGCCACGCGCGCCGCGTGGCTGCGCGCGGCCGCCGACGTG
>NZ_RRYE01000471.1 GCF_004010105.1 Microbacterium sp. CPCC 204701 | reverse complement strand
GCGCGCGGCCTCGGAGATGCGGAAGCTGGGCATGACGACAACATATCACCGCAGATGCGGATCATCCGGGGTGAACTTGTCGCAGCTACGGCGCATCGGCGCTCGTGCCTCTGACTCGCCGCACGGATGGGACGTACGCGGGCCGACGGAGGCGGGCAGATGGGAAGTCGTAGACGGCTCGTGCGGGGCCGGCATGCCCGTGAGACGATGCACGGGATGGACACCGCAGCACTCGAGGAACTGCGCGCGCTGCGAGCTCGCGCGTACGGTCCACACGCCGACATCGCTCACGATCCCGCGGCGGTGCGGCGCCTCCGCGACTTGGAGGCCCAGAGCAGCGGATCGACGACGCGGTCGCGCGCCGCAGCGGCGACGGATGTCACCACCACCCTCCCACCTGGGCCGGAACCCGACTCCGCGCAACGGTCCGAGTTCGTGTCGGCGTCCGCACCGCCGCCTGCACCGGCGCCCGCTCCGACGGCGGCCGGTGAAGAGACGCCGGCTCGCGGGCCGGCGGGGGTCGAGCGACCGCACGGCGAAGCCCCGAAGCACGACCCGATCCGGTCCGGCGCCACCGCTGATCGAACCGAGCGTCGATCGCACCGCCTCGGCCTGATCTGGGCGCTGTCCGTCGTGGCGTCGGCGGCTCTGGCAGCCGGAATCACCTACGCGGCGACATCCATGGCGCCCGTCCAGACATCGAGCGGCGCCCCGCAGATCGCGACCCTGGAGCCCTCCCCGCTGCTCGAGATCCCCGCCGGATGGTTCGGCGCGGGGTCGAGCTCGCGCGTGTTCGAGTTCTACGGATTGACGCTGTTCGAGACCCCGAACGGTTTCGGTTACACGAGCCCCGGCACCGACTGCTTCATGGCCATTCCGACGGAGCAGCTGCCCGCCGAGGATGCCGATCCGAACTCGTGGTCGATCAGCGGCAACGTGTATTCCGGATGCCGCATCGGCGACTTTCCGGCGACGACCGCGATACCGGTCGACAGCGGGATGCCGGAGGAGCTCCGCGACCGCTTCCCGCCCGGGTCCGCCCTGCAGTTCGTGCTCGACGGCGACCGGATGGGCGTATTCCTCGACAGCCCCTAGGGACCAGCCGGTCGCGTGATGTCGGGGAAGCGATTGCGAATTTTGGATGAGCGAGCACTTCCGATGCTCGTGATGGTCTGCGATCGTCGCATCCGCGTTTGCGGAAGCTGCAACGCCCCCGCACGCACGCCGACTGTCCGTTCGACTGTCCCTCTCCGCAAGTGGTTGACTTCGGACGTGGTTATCTCGCTTCGACCGTTGATCGCGGCTGACGCCAGCACCCTTGCATCCTGGGCTGTCGACCCAGTGTTCTGCGCACATGCCGGCTGGCGACTGCGAGAGTCCCCGGTTGACGCCCTGGAATGGTGGCAGAACGCCATAGTTCACGCTGACCCCAAGCTCGTCCGATTGCTCGCACTCAGCGACAGCGACCCGGTGGGCTACGTCGATCTCCACGGCGACGAAGGAGGACGGCGAGAGCTCGGCTACCTCGTTGGTCCGTCGGCTCGTTGGGGTCAAGGCCTCGGGACGGCAGTCGCGCGCTGCGCTCTGGAGTTCGGTTTCACCGAACTAGGGCTCGAGAGCATCTGGGCAGAAGCCATCGAGGCGAACACTGCTTCGGTGCGTGTGCTGCGTCGTCTCTCGATGCAGCCTGCCGGCGTCGGCAACCGTGCCGAGTTCCTCGGAGCACGCTCCCGCTATCTGATGTTCGAACTGTCACGACATGACTGGTTCGAACGCCAGACCGAGAGCGCCCGCTAGTTGCCGAATCGAGTGCTCAGTGACCCGGACCCGTGCCCTGGTCGCCCCGGCGTAGCCTGTGGACATGGCGTTTCCTCCACTGGTCGAGCCCGTCGCTCTGCTGAGCGAGGCCGAGCAGACCCGCACGGCACGGCACCGCGTGCTCGCGGGGTTCGGCGACGACGCGCAGCGACGGCTGGCCGCAGCCCACGTCGCGGTCGTCGGCGCGGGCGGACTCGGCTCGCCCGCGGTGCTCG
>NZ_RRYE01000470.1 GCF_004010105.1 Microbacterium sp. CPCC 204701 | reverse complement strand
CCGGCGAGCTCGAGGCGGCGCACCGCGTCATCGGCGCTGAGCCCCGCGGCGTCGGCGTCGAGGTGCGCCAGCACGTCGACGGCCGGCAGCGCCCACGGTCGCGCGACGGTGAGCCCGGCTTCGGTCAGCGGCTGCGTCATACGCCCTCCGTCTCACTTCGCCGCGGCGTCGCGCCGCCCTGCTCTCGTCGTCAGGCCGCCCCGTCGAACATGCTCGTGACCGAGCCGTCCTCGAAGACCTCATGGATCGCGCGTGCGAGCAGCGGCGCGATGGGAAGGATCGTCAGGGTGCGGAAGCGCTTCTCGTCGGGGATCGGGATCGTGTCGGTGACGACGACCTCGTCGATCGCCTCGCTCTGCAGGCGCTGCGCGGCGGGATCGCTGAAGATCGCATGCGTCGCGGCGACGATGACCTTGATCGCACCGCTCGCCTTGAGCGCCTCGGCAGCCTTCACGATCGTGCCACCGGTGTCGATCATGTCGTCGACGAGGAGGCACACCCGGCCGTCGACCTCACCGACGATCTCGTTCACCGTCACCTGGTTCGCGACGTTCGGGTCGCGCCGCTTGTGGATGATCGCCAGCGGCGCGCCCAGGCTGTCGGACCACGTGTCGGCGACGCGCACGCGCCCGGTGTCGGGCGAGACGACCGTGAGCCGGTCGCGGTCGCCTGCGCTCAGCGTGCGCTGGAAGTACTCCAGCAGCACGGGCTTGGCGAAGAGGTGGTCGACGGGTCCGTCGAAGAAGCCCTGAATCTGCGCCGCGTGCAGGTCGACGCTCATGACACGGTCGGCGCCGGCGGTCTTGAACAGGTCGGCGACCAGGCGCGCGCTGATCGGCTCGCGCCCGCGGCCCTTCTTGTCCTGCCGCGAGTACGGGAAGTACGGCGCGACGACGGTGATGCGCTTGGCCGACGCCCGCTTTGCCGCATCGAGCATGATGAGAGTCTCCATCATCCACTCGTTGACCGGCGGGCCGAAGCTCTGGATGAGGAAGAGGTCGCAGCCACGGATCGACACCTCGAACCGGGTGAGGATCTCGCCCGATGCGAACGTGCGGTACTCGGTCGGCACGAGCTCCGTGCTCAGGTGCTCGGCGACCTCGGCGGCGAGCTCCGGATGAGAGCTTCCGCGCGAGATGACGAGGCGCTTCTTCGTCTTGGCGACGAGCCCGGGGGCGATGTCGTTCGCCCGGTCGAGCTCAACGGTCTTCTTCTTGCGCCCCATCGTCCGCCTTCTGTGCGGACCGAGCCTTCGCCGCGACGTCCGCGGCGCCCGTACCCGGTCTGTTCTTCTCGACCCACCCCTCGACGTTGCGCTGAGGGGCCACGCTCAGGGCGAGTGCACCAGCCGGCACATCCTTGCGGATGACCGCTCCCGCCCCCGTCTTCGCGCCGTCACCCAGCCTAATGGGCGCGACGAGCACGGTGTGCGAGCCGGTGTGGACCTCGTCGCCGATCTCGGTGCGGTGCTTGTTCACGTCGTCGTAGTTGGCGGTGATCGTGCCGGCCCCGAGGTTCGCGTTGCTGCCCACCTCGGCGTCACCGAGATAGATGAAGTGCGGCACCTTGGTGCCGGCGCCGACCCTGGCGTTCTTGGTCTCGACGAACGAACCCACCTTCACTCCCTCACCGAGCACGGTGCCGGGCCGCAGATGCGTGTAGGGACCGACGGTCACGCCGTCGCCGACGACTGCGAGGTTCGCCTCGACGCGACGCACCACGGCGCCGGCGCCGATCTCGCAGTCGACGAGGCTCGTGTCGGGGCCCACGGTCGCGCCCTCCGCGATCGTGGTCGCCCCGAGGATGTGGGTGTTCGGCAGCACCGTCACATCCGGTGCGAGCGTCGCCCGCACGTCGATCCACGTCGTGGCGGGGTCCTGGATGCTCACGCCTTCGAGCTGCCAGCGACGGATGGTGCGCGCGTTCAGGAGGCGCGCGGCCTCGGCCAGCTGCACGCGGTCGTTGACGCCCAGGGCGGCGGCGGCATCCGGAGCGGGCGCAGCCGCCACGGCCAGCCGCGAGGCGCGCAGCAGC
>NZ_RRYE01000047.1 GCF_004010105.1 Microbacterium sp. CPCC 204701 | reverse complement strand
GGCCGCGGCGCAGGCCGAGGCGAACACCCCGGACGGAGCGAAGGCGACCGCCCGCCGGCTCGCCGCCTCGGACCACGGCTGGGGCGACGGGCAGTTCTCGTGCCTCGAGTCGCTGTGGACCAAGGAGTCGGGCTGGGACTACCAGGCCTACAACCCCTCGAGCGGCGCCACCGGCATCCCGCAGTCGCTCCCCGGCGACAAGATGGCCAGCGCCGGCGCCGACTGGCAGACCAACGCCACCACGCAGATCCGCTGGGGCCTGGACTACATCGCCCGCGCCTACGGCACCCCGTGCGCCGCGTGGGGGCACTCGCAGGCCACCAACTGGTACTGACGACCGACGCTCGGTCGCGCCCGCGGCGACGGCTGCGAACCACGCGCCGACGACGACGGGCACCCAGGCTCCGCACACTGCCAGTGCCGGCTACAGCGCGTGACAGCCGCGAATGCGATCGCACCGAGCGTCGCCGCGACGACTGTACCCATGCATCACCCGTCGTCTAGAACAGTCGTGGATGATGCGGGCCGGGCGGGCGCGGCAGAAGCGTGACGAGTGCGTGCGAGCTGACAGGCCGCGCAGGCACGCTTCATATCCGCTTCTTAGGTCGGAATCAGACGATGAAAGGATGCGGATCCTCGTGGCCGATGACGAATCGGCGTTCCTGCGATCAGTCGCGCGCTCGCTGGCCTTCGAGGGCTATGACGTGCTGACCGCCGTCGAAGGCGAGCAGGCGCTCGACGTCATCGCTCGAAGCCGCCCCGAGATCATCGTTCTCGACGTGACCATGCCGCGTACGGATGGTCTCAGCGTCTGCCGCCGGCTGCGCTCCACGGGCGATCGCACACCGGTGCTGATGCTCACGGCACGCGACAGCATCGGCGACCGCGTCGCAGGCCTCGATGCCGGCGCAGACGACTACCTCGTCAAGCCGTTCGCGTATGCGGAGCTGCTTGCCCGGTTGCGGGCACTGCGGCGCCGGCTCGTCGGCGACCGGACGCACAGGGCGCCCCTCGAGTGCGGACCGCTGCGACTCGACTCTGACAACTGGGCGGCGACCGTCCGGGGAGAGCAGCTGATGCTGACACGAACGGAGTTCGCCTTGCTCGAGATGTTGATGCGGCACATCGGGCAGGTGCTCACTCGATCTCAGCTGTATGCCGAAGTGTGGAGCGGGGAGCTCGACGAGGAGTCCAACGCCGCCGAGGTCTACGTGGGATATCTGCGCCGCAAGCTCTCCGCTGCGGGTTTGCCCGATGCGATCCGCACTGTCCGCGGCGTCGGTTACGCCCTGCGGGTGGATGCATGAGTCTGCGCGCGCGGCTGACCGCGATCGCCTCCGCCGCCGTGGCACTGGCGGTCGTCGCAGCAGCGCTCGTGGGCTGGGCGCTCGTGCGGCAAGGGCTGCTGCAGGAGGTGGACGACCGGCTTCTCTCGCGTCAGACACGGCTCGACCGCATCGCCGACCTGCCGGCGGTCCTGCCTGCGGATGGACAAACCGACCGTCGCTTCGTCATGCTCGTCCAGGACGAGCCCACCGGCGTCCAGGTCGTCGCGCCCGACGGTTCGGTCGCGCGGCAAGTGACCTTCGGCGGCGCGGAGCTCGCGCTCGCCGAGCCGGGATGGCGACCCCCGGCCCCTGTCACGCAGACGCCCCGCCTGGACGACGTGACTCTCGGCGGGCAGTCGTACCGGCTGCTCTCGGTACGACTCGACGACGGCGGCATCCTGCGGCTCTTCCAGCCACTCGCGGCCTTGGATGGCACACTCAGCCGCATCGGATGGGCGCTGGTCGGCACCGCCCTCGGCGGGATCGCGGTCGCCGCGGTGGGCGGCTGGCTGGTGTCGAGATCCGCCCTCCGCCCGGTCGACCGGCTGGTCGCGGCGACCGAGTCCGTGCGGCGCACCAACGACCTCACCGCGCGCATCGACGTCGGAGACAGAGCCGACGAGCTCGGTCGCCTCGCCGATTCCATGAATGCCATGCTGGCCGGGCTGGAGGCCGCGCGGGGTCAGCAGCGAGAGCTGATAGAGAACGCGAGCCATGAGCTGCGGACTCCACTCGCCGTGCTGCGCAACGACTTCGGACTGCTCCTGCGCGCGGAGCACGACGGTCTGGAGGTGCCGGCGAAGTCCAGGGCGGAGCTGCTGCGCGACTTGGACGATCAGGTCGCGGCCCTCACGGAACTGGTCGCCGAGGTCGTCGACCTCGCCCGTGGCCAGATCGAGTCGGAGGCTCCCACGCGTGCCGCCCTTCTGCCACTGGTCGAACGCGCCGTCGCTCGCACGCGCCGCGTGAACCCTGCGGCGACGGTCACGGTCTCGGGCGAACCGCGCGACGCCCTCGTACGCCAGGCGACGCTCGAGCGCGCAGTGTCGAACCTCGTGCGCAACGCGCTGCAGGCGAGCGGGCCCGCAGGAACGGTCGAGGTCGAGGTACGCACCGATCGCGACAGTCATGCGATCGAGGTACGCGACCGCGGGCACGGGCTCCGCGACGAGGAGATCCCCCACCTGTTCGAGAGGTTCTTCCGCGGGACCGCAGCTCGGGAGCGGCATGGCGCAGGGCTGGGGCTGGCCATCGTCGCTCAGGCCGCCGTCGCACTCGGCGGCGAGACGTCCGCAGCGAACAGACCAGGCGGTGGCGCCGTGTTCACTCTGCGGTGGCCCGTGCGGGGCGCGGGATAAGCGCGTCTTACTCACGGCCTATCTCCAGCTCATGCGGCATTCGTAGCGTGATCGCGCACGGGATCGCCCGTGCTCGAGACAGCGGAGGGCCGCAGATGTACATACTCCAGAACGCGTTGAGCAACGTGTGGCGTCATCGAGGGCGCAATCTCCTGCTCGGAGCGATCATCCTCGTCGTGATCGCGGCGAGCGTGATCGCGCTGATGATCAGCTCCACGTCGGCAGCGATCATCGCCGACTACCGGGAGCGCTTCAGCTCGGAGGTGCGCTTCCAGCCGAACATGGACAAGGTGCGCGAAGAAGCGATGGCGACGAGCACGGACGGCGCAGTGCGCATGTCGATGCCGACCATCGACGAGCAGCTCTACATGGACCTCGGCGACTCCGAATACCTGGCCAACGCGGTCTACACCGCAACGACGGGCGTCGTGCCCGAAGGGATCACGACGATCGACGAGGCCGAGCTGGGTGGCGGAAGCGGCCTCATGGTGGCGGGCCCCGGCGCCGCCACGGACACGCCCGATGTGATGGAGTACACCGCGTCGCTGCGCGGCGGGTCCTTCGCCGAATTCGAGGACGGGAGTCGCGCGCTGGCCGACGGAGAGTTCCCCGATGCCCTGGACGAGGCCATCATCAGCACCGACCTCGCATCTGAAGCCGGCCTTGCGATCGGTGACACGGTGCACCTCACGGGACAGCTCAACGACATCGAAGCGGGCGTGTCGGAGGACATCGCATACGACGTGACGATCGTCGGCACGTACGACGACCTGACCGACGAGTACGGCCAGGACCGGATGCAGAACGCCTTCACGAACACACGCAACCAGATCCTGACCACGTACGACACCGTGGTCCAGGAGTACGTCGCCGATCTTCGGGGAATGCAGATCTCCGGCACCTTCTCGCTGAAGTCGCCCGATCTGCTCGAGGCGTTCACCGCGGAGGCTCGTGCGAAAGGGCTGCCCGAGGTGTTCGACGTCGCGACCGACGAGGCCGCGTACGACCAGATCGTCGGCCCGGTCGAGGGCCTTCAGTCGATCTCCCTGACGTTCATGATCCTCGTGCTGGTCTTCGGCGGCGTGACGATCGCCCTGCTGACATCCATCGCGATCCGGGAGCGCAAGTACGAGATCGGCGTGCTCAGGGCGATGGGCATGAAGAAGTCGGCTGTGTCTCTCGGGCTCGGCGCAGAGATCCTCGCGATCACCGCCGCCTGCACGGCGCTGGGCCTCGTCCTCGGTGCCGTCACAGCTCAGCCCGTGAGCGACCTGCTCCTGGCGGGGCAGATCGAGGCGGCGGAGAACGCCACGCAGGAGGGCGGGCCCATGATGATGCCCGGAATGGGCGGCAGTCCCGTCGACGCCGAACCGCTGACCGAGCTGAGCGTCGCGCTCACGCCGATCACCATTGCGCAGATAGGCGGAGTCGCGTTGCTGCTGGCGGCGCTGGCCGGCGCGATCGCGCTCAGCCGCATCACCAAGTACGAACCCATCAAGATCCTGCAGGAGAGGAACTGAAGATGACTGCATTGGCTTTGAAGGATGTGACCTACCGTTATGGCGGAACCGAGCGTGATGTGCTGCGGGGCGTCAGCGCGCGATTCGAGCGCGGCCGCGTCTACACGATCGTGGGCAAGTCGGGATCCGGGAAGTCGACGCTCCTGTCGCTCATCGCCGGTCTGGACGTCTGCCGCAAGGGCGAGGTGCTCTTCGAGGGCGCCGATCTGAAGACGCTCGACCGCGACGCTTACCGTGCCCGCGGCATCGGAGTCGTGTTCCAGGGCTTCAACCTGCTCACGGACCTCACTGCGGTGCAGAACATCGTGCTGAGTATGCAGATCTCCGGAAGCGGGGTGGCGCACAAGCGCGACTTCGCCTACAGCCTGCTCGCGCGACTGGGGATCGACCGCGAATCGGCCGATCGGACTGTCCTCAAGCTGTCGGGCGGCCAACAGCAGCGTGTCGCGATCGCGCGGGCGATCGCGCACGACCCGGCGATCATCGTCGCTGACGAGCCGACTGGCAACCTCGATCACGAGACGGAAGAGGACATCCTCGAGATCCTCTCGCGCCTCGCTCACGACGACGACCGCTGCGTCATCATCGTGACTCACTCCCGCCGGGTCACCGAGATCGCCGACGTGGTTCTGGGCATTCGAAACGGCAGGATGGAGCAGATCACGAAAGCGGGGCGCCGCGCATGACCGACGTGGCTGGACGGGCCGGCGGTGGCGCTCTGTTCACGATGGCGGCGGCCCTCGCAGGATATGCGGTGTGGGCGTTCGCTCAGGCGGACGCGCTCATCCGCACTGCCCGGGAGTCCGGTCAACTCGGCGAGGGCACGGAGTTCGACGTCGCGTCGTATTTCATGAGCAACGTGGGTGTCTATTCGATCGCCGCCGTGACCCTGGCGGCGCTGGGCTGGGTGCTGCTGCGGAGCACACCCTCGCCTCGAAGGACGATCGTGGCGCAACAGACCACCGCGCGGCCGACGCCGCCGGAGGACGACCTGGAAGACCTGTTCGACAGCGTTCCGACGTGATCGGTGCGCAGGGTCACGAAAAGATAACGACAAACCCTTGCCATCGTTACCTCGCCGTTATAGAGTGCATGCACGGTAGTTGTTTTGCTGTGGCAGCTGCCGACATGTGATTGCAGGACACTCTTGGTGCAAGGGACAAGGGCCGGTCGGTAAGCCTCTCCGACCGGCCCTTACTCTTGTCTCGCGCAGTTGACGCGACCGCCGCGCCTCACGTCACGCGGCCATCGCCCGGCCGCGACACGCGAAACCACCGGTATCCGTACGGCGCCACCTCGAGGTCGACCCGACCGCGGTCGCCGAGCTCGAACCGGTGTGCCTCGAGCAGATCGACCAGCGCGGCGCCTTCTGGCTCGTCGTCGATCGTGAAGCGCACGGCCGCCGGCACGTCCGCGAAGTTGTGCACCGCGACCATCCGCCCCACATCGGCCCGCAGCGAGTGCACGAGCACCGACACCGCATCCTGATCGATCACCTCGAACTCGCCCCACCCGAGCTCCGGCGAGATGCGGTAGCGCGAGATGAGGTCGCGGAAGAAGTGCAGCAGCGAGTCGCGATCCTCGATCTGATCCGCGACGTTGACGTGTTCCGGCGCGTAGCCGTCGGACGGCGGCTTCGACACGAGCCGTGAGGCCGCGGCATCCGAGAACCCGCCATTGCGGTCGGCCGACCACTGCATGGGGGTGCGCACGGCCTGACGCCCCGGGATCTCGGAGTTCTCGCCCATGCCGATCTCTTCGCCGTAGAACAGCACCGGTGTGCCCGGGAGCGTGAACAGCAGGCTGTACGCCATGCGGATGCGGCGCGGATCGCCCTGCAGCATCGTCGGCAGGCGACGCACGATGCCGCGCCCGTACACGCGCTGCCGCTCGTCGGAGGCAAGCGCCTCGAACACCTCGAGCCGATCGTCCTCGCTCAATTGGTCGAGGGTGAGCTCGTCGTGATTGCGCAGGAAGTTCGCCCACTGGGCCTCGACCGGAAGCCTCGGCCGCTTCTTCAGCGCCTCGATCAACGGAGCCGGATCCTGCCGTACGAGCGACAGATACAGCCGCTGCATCGCGACGAAGTCGAACTGCATCGTCAGCTCGTGCCGGTCGTTCGCGCCGAAGTACGCCACCTGCTGCTCGTAGGGCAGGTTGACCTCGCCCAGCAGCGCCGCCTCGCTCGACCGCCGCTGCATGAACCGCCGCACGTCGCGCAGGAAGTCGTGGGGATCGGCCATCTCGGCACCCTCGGGCACCTCCAGCAGGAACGGCACGGCGTCCACGCGGAAGCCCGCGACGCCGACCTGCAGCCAGAACCCGATGGTCCGCGCGATCTCGTCGCGCACCGCCGGATTCGCGACGTTGAGGTCGGGCTGGTGTTCGTAGAAGCTGTGCAGGTACCACTGCCCCGACTTCTCGTCCTTCGTCCAGATGCCGTCCGCCTCGCCCGGGAACACCGCGTTCTTCTGGCCCTTCGGAGGCGGATCGTCACGCCACACGTAGAAGTCGCGGTACGGCGAGTTCACGCTCCGCTTCGCCGCGACGAACCAGGGATGCCGATCCGACGTGTGATTGACGACGAGGTCGACGATCACGCGCATGCCACGGTCGTTCGCTGTGCGCACCATCTCGACGAAGGCGCCGTGATTGCCCAGCCGCGGGTCGATGCCGTAGAAATCGGTGACGTCGTAGCCGTCGTCGAGATCGGGCGATGGGTAGAAGGGCATCAGCCACAGGCAGGTGACGCCCAGCTGCGCGAGGTAGTCGATGCGCGCCGCGAGTCCCTGCAGGTCGCCCACCCCGTCGCCGTTCGAATCGAGGTACGTCTCGACGTCGAGGCAGTAGATGACTGCCGACTTCCACCACAGGTCGCTGGTGTCGGTGATCCTCATGGGGTCCGAGTGTGCCGCGAGGGCCGGCGGCGCGACAGCCCCTTTCGCAGCGGCACGCGATCCGCTATCCGCGCGGACGGGCCGCGGTTCTCGGCATCCGGCTCATACGCCGCCGCCTCCCCCGCCACCCCCTCCGCCGCCGGCGGATCCGCCGCCCGACGAACCACCCGAGGTCGACGACGAGGATGCCGTCGAAGACGACAGGTGCGAGATGCCGGCCGAGAACGCCGCGGCGTTGAATCCCGAGCCGCCCGAATACCACCCCGGGGAGTTGCCGTCGCCGTAGAGCACCGCGAGCTCGCGCGCCCACTGCTTCTCTTGCCCGAAAACCACGGCGTACGGCAGCAGCACCTCGTAGAGCCTGAGCTTCACACGCGGATCCGACACGTCGACCGGCACGCGCTCTGCGCCCCGCGGGGACTGCAGCATGCGGATGCGGTCGGCCTCGGCCCACTCGATGAACTGCTTGAGCCCCGCGAGGTGGTCGCGCACCTCCGCACCCGCGGCCGTCAGCGGCTTGTGGGCAATCACCCCGACGACGACGAACACCGCCACCACCGCCGCGATGATCAGCACGATCGGGACGAGCGGGTGGACGAACGCCGACAGCGCGCCGAACCCGAGGAGAACGACCAGTACCGCCGCGAGAATCGCCCCCAGCACCGGCCACACGCGGGCCTTCGCCGGCACGGATCGACGCAGTCCGCGCGTCGTGAGCTCCTTGTTCGCGGCCTTCAGGATCTTCTGCGCGGCCGAGGAGAACCTGGTGTCGCTGCGGCCGAACTCGAACTCCTCGCCCGGTATGCCGTGCGGGAAGAGGCCTTCGAGCAGCATCCGCCCGTCGCCGTCGGCGCGCGACGGGTCGACGAGCACCGCCTTGAGCTTGACGCCGCCGAACACCTTGCGATGGCCTTCCTCGATGCGGATGCTGCCGACTACGGCCTGCTCGAGTACCTCGGCCGGGATGGCCTTGGTCGACAGTCCCAGCAGCACCGCGCTCTCGAGCGCGTCGACCTCGCGAGGCGGCGTGTACTCGGCGATGATGACCGACCGCCCCGGCTCGTCGCGCAGGTGCCGCCGTCGCGACACCGCGGCCGCCGTGACCGCGCCGCCCAGTCCGAGCAGTGCGACGGCGCCCTGCAGCCACCCCCACGGCGAGGCGAGGTACGACGAGTCGAACTCGGTGAACGTGTCGGCGTCGAAGCCGATCGCGATCGTCAGGGTCTGATACGGCTCGAGAGGCCCCGCCGACGCCTCGACCCCGCCGTCGATGTCGACGATGGCGCAGTCCTGCGACGTCGATCCCTGCTGCCCGCTGTAGCAGGCCTGCTGACCCGTACGCGCGTCCGAGAGCTCGTCCGACATCGTCACGTGCGCGGTGACTCGCCCGAACGGCTGGGGCCAGTCGGTGCCGTTGACGTCCCAGTAGAACTCGTCGGAGTCCGTGTCGGCGAACAAGCGCGTGACGTTCTCGAGGGTGTAGGTGAAGACGTAGGTCTGACGGCCGTGCACGTAGTCGTCGGCGCGCGACGTCATGAGATACAAGCCGTCCTCCGACTCGACCTCGGCGCTCCGGGGTGCCCCGTTCTCATCGGTGATCGAGACGAGCTCGAGGTTCAGCGGCGCTCCCTGGTACGACTCGGGGACCGTGCGGCGCATGCCGCGGTTCTGATCGAACTCGGGAAACAGCGCCACGAACGTCTCGACGACGGTCACGGTGCTCACGCCCTCGTCGGTGCGGCCGAGCTCGTAGTGAACATCCAGGCTCTCGAACGCGAAGTCATCGACGTCGGCCCGCGCCGCCGACGCGCCCAGGCCAGCTGCCGTGATCACGAGTCCGCCCAGCAGCGTCGCCAGCAGCCGCGTCGCCACCCACCGGATCCGCCGGTGCGACGACGCGATCGCAGAAGTCCCCATGGTGGCCAGCCTAGAGGTGCCGGTTGACCGTAATCTTGTCGCTATGACCGATCGCCGTCTCGCCATCGACGCGTGGGAGAGCCTCTTCCGCGCGCAGCACGAGATCTTCGGCGACGTCAACGACGACTTCGACGGCATCCTCAGCCAGGGCGAGTACGACGTGCTCCTCACCGTGACGCGCGGCGACGACATGACCGCGCGCCTGCGCGACGTGACGGCCAACATGCTGATCAGTCAGCCGAGCGTGTCGCGGCTGGTCGATCGCATGGTCGCACGTGGCCTCATCACGAAGTGCGCGGATCCTGACGACGGCCGCGGGTCCCTGGTGAAGGCGACGGATGCCGGATCCGCCCTGTTCCGCCGGATCGCGAGCGCGCACGGCAGGGCCATCGCCGAGCGGATGTCGCTGCTGAACGACGACGAGCTGGCTCAGCTGCGCGACCTCACCGCGAAGCTGCGGAAGAAGCAGCCCGGGTGCTGACGTCTCCCCCGTCGCTGACCACCGGTCGCTGAGCTTGTCGAAGCGCCCTTCGACAAGCTCAGGGCCGGCGGTTCGCTACGGCGTGCGGCGGCGGAGCGTGAGTGACGCCAGAGCGAGCGCGCCCACCGCGAAGGCCACGACGATGAGCAGCGGCCCGAACACGTCCCCGCCCTCGTCGTCGGCCATGACCGCGTTGATGGTGTCGATCGCGTAGCTCAGCGGCAGCCAGTCAGAGATCGTGTAGAGCACTTCGGGCATGTCCTCGCGCGGCATGAACAGACCGCCGAGGATGATCTGCGGGAACACGATGAGCGGCATGAACTGCACGGCCTGGAACTCGGTGCGCGCGAACGCGCTCGCCAGCAGCCCCAGTGCGGTGCCGAGGATCGCATCCACGATCGCGACGAGACCGAGCTGCCACACCGGTCCCTCAACCTCGAGACCGCATACCCAGACTGCGAACGTCACCGTGATGACCGCCTGCAGCGTCGCCATGAGGCCGAACGCCAGGCCGTAGCCGAGGATGAACTCGGCCTTGCCGATCGGCGTGGTCATGAGGCGCTCAAGGGTTCCCGACCGACGCTCGCGCAGCGTCGTGATCGAGGTGATGAGGAACATGACGATGAACGGGAAGAGGCCCAGGATCGGTCCGCCGAACTGATCGAACACACCCTCCTGGTCGCTGAAGAGCCACGCGAAGAGCCCGACGAGCAGACTCGGGGCGATGAGCATCAGCGCGATGGACCGCGGGTCGTGGCTCAGCTGCCGCAGCACGCGCCCGGCCGTGGCGAACATGCGTGCGCCGTTCATGCGGCACGCTCGATGAGGGCAAGGAATGCGGCATCCGGGTCCGCCGTGCCGGTATCGGCGAGAAGCCCCGGCGGGGTCGTGTCGGCGATGATCCGGCCCGCGCGCAGCAGCACAAGGCGATCGCAGCGGAGCGCCTCGTCCATCACATGACTCGAGACGAGGAGCGTCGCTCCGGCGTCGGCAAGGCCGCGGAACACCTCCCACAGCTCCGAGCGCAGCAGCGGATCGAGCCCGACGGTGGGCTCGTCGAGCACGATGACCTCGGGTGCGCCGAGCATCGCGACCGCGAGCGAGACGCGGCTCTCCTGGCCGCCGCTGAGCGAGTCGATCGTCTGGTGCCGCTGGCCGACGAGCCCGACGTGCTCGAGCACGCGATCGACATCGCTGCGAGGCGCACCGATGAGCCGTGCGAAGTAACGCAGGTTCTGGTGGATCGTGAGGTCGCCGTACACGGACGCCGCCTGCGTGTCGTAGGCGACGCGGCGGCGGAGGGACCGCGACCCTGCCGGCTCGCCGAGTACGGTGACCGTTCCCGCTGCAACCTTCTGCACGCCCACGATGGAGCGCATCAACGTCGTCTTGCCACAGCCCGATGGGCCGAGCAGACCCGTGATCTGGCCGCGCGGAATGTCGAGATCGAGGCCGGTGAAGACCTCGGTCGAGCCGCGCCGCACGTGAAGGCCGCGCAGCTGCACGGCATCCGTCCTCCCGATATTCATCACGCGATGAATTATTCGCCGGGAGGACGGCGGCGTCAACCCCCTCAGCCGTACAGGTAGCGCTGCAGGTTCGGCGCGACGCGGGCCACCAGGTCGTCGACGGATGCCTCGGCCAGCGCAGGGAGTCGCACGACGTAGCGAGTGATGAGGAGGCCGGCGATCTGCGAGGCGACCAGCGTCGCACGCAGCTCGGCGTCGTCGACCTCGAGGGCCCGCGCGATGCGCGAGAGCAGCTCGCGCGAGAGGAACGCCGCCAGCAGCGGCGTGGTGAGCCTGTTGCCGATCGTCGTGCGCAGCAGCGCGACCCCGCGTCGGCGCACCTCGGGCTGTTCCCACGACTCCAGGATGTAGCGCGCGATGCGCTCGCCCACCTCGCGCTCGGGCCCCGCGAGGATGTCGGGGATCGCGAGATCGGGGCGCATCGGCACACCGATGGTCTCGGCGAACAGGTCGGCTTTGGTGCCGAAGTAGTGGTGCACGAGCGCCGAGTCCACGCCGGCCCGCGCGGCGATCGCGCGCATCGTGGCGCCGTCGTACCCCTGCTCACCGAACTCGTCGATCGCCGCGGCGAGGATCCGCTCACGCGCATCGGACTCACCCGCCCGCGGGCGTCCCCGGCGGCGCTTGGGCGTCGGCACGACGTATTCCACCACGCGCTCAGCCTACGACGGGGCCTCGGCCGGGGCATCCGTCGTCACCAGCGGTTGTGCACCTCTTCGGCCCAGCCCAGGATGCCCGCGAACGCCAGCGACTGCCCGCCGGGCACCGCGAAGGTGCCCGACCAGTGCCCGAAGCATTGGTCGGTGCGCGCCGAGACGACGCCGAGGTTCAGGCGCGACGTCTTGTCGTAGAACGGCTTGAAGGATGCCTCGAGCCCGCCGCCCGAGACACGCCAGGGTTTTCGCCAGCCGGCGAGGTCGTACTGCCAGGTGAGCTCTTCGTGGATCTTGTGGAGCCGGCCGTCGACGTAGACGGCGTTCTCGGTGGAACCGGTGCCCTCGGTCCAACGGCCGCCGACCTGGATGCCGATGACGTGACCTGCCGAGCGGCCCGAGCCCGCTCCCCAGTTCCGCCGGACGTCGTAGGGCCAACGGCCGCGGCCGTGGTCGAGCACCGCCCACGATCCCCCGGCCGGCACGTCGTAGGTGACGCCCTCGATCGTCACCGAGCCCGACGCCGGCCGCGCGACATCCTTCACGGTGTACTGGAATCGGGTGCTGCTCCACGGCACCACCACGGCCAGGCGCTCGTGCCCCTGCGGAAGCTCCGCGAAGACATCGAACGCGACATCCGGGGTCCGCGCCCGCAGGCGCGTTCCGGCCCCGGGCGCTGAGCCTGCTTCGGGCCCCGAGCCTGTCGAAGGGTCGATGTCGATCTCGAGATCCTTCGCACGCGCCCGTGCACGGCCGCTCTCCACGCCTGCCGGCAGCTCGGCGCCACGGGCAGCGATCACGGTGGCGGTCTTTCCCCACGAGCGCTCGGCGGCGCGGTCGAGCACCCAGACCTCGTGCACGGCGGCGTAGTCGATCGACGAGACCGTGAGCGCGAGGATGTGGGTCGGGGTGGTGACGTTCCAGTACTCCCAGCGCTTGTTGCGTCCGCGGCCCCGCGCGATGCCCGACGTGTCGACGATCGGCTGACGCGCCCAGCCGACGGCGTCCGGGTTGAGGCGGCCGCTGGGCAGCGTGAGCGACGTCGGCTGGGTGAGCTCTTGGAGCGGGGCACCGGGCGCGGGGGAATATGCGGTCATCGGCATCCTTGCTGACGGTCCGTGATTTCGGGTGCTTCGATTCTACGGCGCCGTAGGGTGGGCGCCATGCACACGCCCGAATTCGCCCGTCTGCAGGTCGTCGCCGGACCGATGTTCGCCGGCAAGTCCGAAGAGCTGCTCCGCCGCGTGCGGCGCGCGCGAATCGCGGGACTCTCGGTCGAGGTCGTCAGCCACTCCCTCGACGATCGAAGAGGCCTCGGGCAGGTGAGCTCGCACTCGGGACTCAGCGTCGAGTCCAGCTCGGTGCCCGATGTCCACACGCTCCTGTCGCACGTGCGCGGCCGCAGCCTCGACCTCGTCGCCGTCGACGAGGCGCAGTTCTTCAGCGCCGACCTCGTGCCCGCCGTGAGCACGCTCGTCACCGGGGGGCTGAACGTGATCGTCGCGGGCCTGTGCGTCACCTTCGACGGCCGCCCGTTCGAACCGCTTCCGTCGCTCATGGCCATCGCCGAGGACGTCCTCAAGCTCACGGCGGTGTGCGCGGTGTGCGGGGCGGATGCCGCGTTCCACCAGCGTCTCGCCGCGGGCGAGGTCGGCGACCCGAACCTCCCGACGCGCGAGCAGGTCGGCGGCATCGAGTCGTACCAGGCCAGATGCCGCCGGCATTTCACGGGCGACCGGCCGTCGGCGGCATGAACGACGGATGCCCCGTCCCGGCGGGACGAGGCATCCGTTCGAAGCCGATCGCTACTGCTCGATCGGCTGAGGTGTCTCCTGAGACTCGTGCGCCTGGATGGTCGGGCTGCTGTTCTCGGCCATCACCTCGATCTTGCGGGGCTTGGCCTGCTCGCTCACCGGGATCGTGACGCTCAGCACGCCGTTGCTGTAGCTCGCCGCGATGCGGTCGTTGTCGATGCCCTGGCCGAGGTTGAGCTGCCGCAGGAAGCTGGCGGCCTCGCGCTCGCGCGTGATCCACTTGACGCCTTCACCCGTGGTGAGCGTGCGCTCGGCGCGGATCGTCAGCAGCTGGCCGTCGACGTCGATGTCGACCGAGCCCGGGTCGATGCCCGGCAGGTCGGCGGTCAGCACGTAGTGATCGCCGTCGCGGTAGAGGTCCATCGGCATGCGGCGCGGGCCGCGGCGCGTGTCGAAGAGACTCGACGCGAGGCGGTCGAGGTCACGGAACGGGTCGTAGGTGGCCATGGTTGTCTCCTCTCTGTCTTGAAGTTGAGCCCACTCGACTCAACTACCCACAGATTAGCACTCTCGACCGTCGAGTGCTAAGTGCTCCGCTGTTCGCTCTGAACGAACGGACTCCCGACCCGCCG
>NZ_RRYE01000469.1 GCF_004010105.1 Microbacterium sp. CPCC 204701 | reverse complement strand
GCGGCCGAGGTGCGGGATGCGCGGAGCCTCGGCGTTCTCGCGCCGCTGCGCCTCGGTGTCGACCGGCCGGAAGCCGGGATGGCCGCCGCCACCCCCGCCGCCGCGGCTCATCCCGCCGCCCCCGCGCATGCTCACCTCGCCAGCCTAACGACGCACTGCGACGCTAGGCTGTGGCCATGACGACGACCAGCGGCTCCCCCGAGCACGACGGCAGCGATCTCGCCGAGCTTCGGGAGGAGATCGACTCACTGAAGGCGATCCCGCACGAGGAGATCCTGAACCCTCTTCCCGAGGACGTCGAGGAGCGCGAGCCGGCGTCGAGCCCGACCGACGCGATCGGCTCGGAGAAGTGGGACCGCCCCGCCGACGAGGAGTCCCTGGAGGACTGACGGCCGGCCGATCGCGGGTATTCCCGATTCGTCCACCGGATCGGGAATGGGATGTCGGAACCCCCGGTTATCCTGATGGCTTGCCATCCTCGGGGTGGCACTTCGCTGTCCCGTCCGAGCCTCGAGGAGACGCCCCATGGCCGCCATCGAAACGACACCCGGAACCGGCAGCATCCCCGCCGTCTCCCCCGCCTCCGCACCCACGGCATCGGCGCTGCGCCCCGAGGAGAGCCGCGTCATCTGGCTCCTCCTCGCCGCCGCGTTCGTCGCGATCCTCAACGAGACGACGATGGGCGTGGCGATCCCGCATCTCATTGACGACCTCGGCATCACCGCTCTCGCGGCGCAATGGCTGACGACCGCCTTCATGCTGACCATGGCCGTGGTCATCCCGATCACGGGCTTCCTGCTGCGCCGCTTCACGACGCGCACGATGTTCGTCGCCGCGATGGGGCTGTTCTCGGCGGGCACGCTCATCGCGTTCCTGGCGCCCGGCTTCCCGTTGCTGCTCGTCGCGCGCGTGGTGCAGGCATCCGGCACCGCCATCATGATGCCGCTGCTCATGACGACGCTGATGACCGTCGTGCCGGCCGCGATCCGCGGACGCATGATGGGCCGGGTCAGCATCGTGATCTCGCTCGCTCCCGCCATCGGCCCCACGGTCGCCGGTGCGATCCTCAACAGCTTCGAGTGGCGCTGGATCTTCGGCATGGTGCTGCCGATCGCGCTCGTCGCGCTCGTGGTCGGTGCCCGTTGGATCCACAACCTCGGCGAGACCACGCACGCCCCGATCGACGTCTCGTCGGTGATCCTTTCGGCGCTCGGCTTCGGCGGCATCGTGTTCGGCCTCAGCCAGCTGGGCGCCGGCGGGCACGGCAGCGGTGCCGCGGCGGCTGCGGCGACCGCGACCTCGACGACCACGCTGGTCATCGCACTCTCGGTCGGGGTCGTAGCCCTCGGGCTGTTCGGCTGGCGCCAGGTGCTGCTGCAGCGCAAGGACGACGCACTGCTCGATCTGCGCGTGTTCCGCTCAAGGAACTTCTCGCTGTCGATCGCGCAGATGGGCATCATGTCGATGGCGTTCTTCGGCGCGATCACGGTGGTGCCGCTCTATGTGCAGAACGTGCTGGAGGTCGACGCGCTCGGGACCGGGCTCATCGTGCTCCCGGGAGCGCTCGCGATGGGTCTGCTCGGCCCGGTCATCGGTCGCATCTACGACCGCTGGGGCACGACCGTGCTGCTCGTCCCGGGCGCCGTGATCACAAGCGCCACGCTGTGGTTCTACACGACCTTCGCGACCGAGACCCCGGTGCCCGTCATCGCAGTCGCGCAGACCGTGCTGTCGATCGGCCTCGCGATGTCGTTCACACCGCTGTTCACTGCGTCGCTCGCCTCGCTGCAGCCGCGCTTCTACTCGTACGGCTCCGCCGTCGTCGGGACCGTGCAGCAGGTCGCCGGCGCCGCGGGCATCGCCCTCATGTTCGGCGTCATGGCGGCCGCCACGGCGACCGCCGCGGAGTCGGGTGCGGGCGACCTGGCGGCACAGGCCGCGGGCACGCGGGCCACGTTCCTCATCGCGGCCATCCTGTCGCTGCCGCTGCTCGTGGGTGCGTTCCTCATCCGGAAGCCGGCCGACCAGCAGATGGGCGC
>NZ_RRYE01000468.1 GCF_004010105.1 Microbacterium sp. CPCC 204701 | reverse complement strand
CGAGACGGCGGCGCCGGCATCCGTGCCGCCCGCCGCAGCTCCCCGCGCGAAGCCCAGGCGGCGCCGCGACGGCGCCGCCTGGGTCTTCCTCTCGCCGTGGCTCATCGGTGCGGCGCTTCTCACCATCGGGCCGATGGTCGCGTCGCTGGTGCTGTCATTCACCGACTACGACCTGTTCACGGCACCGGAGTTCGTCGGCACGGCCAACTACCAGCGGATGTTCTTCGAGGACCCGCGCTTCTGGAAGTCCGTCGGGGTCACCCTCAACTACGTGCTCGTCGCCGTGCCGGTGAAGCTTGCGGTGGCTCTGGGCATCGCGCTGCTGCTCAACCGCGCACGAACCGGCCAGGGCTTCTACCGATCGGCGTTCTACGCGCCGTCGCTGCTGGGCGCGAGCGTCGCCGTCGCGATCGTCTGGCGCACGCTCTTCTCCAATGACGGCGTCGTCGACAACACCCTCAGCGTTTTCGGGCTCGACCTCGGCGGATGGATCTCGAACCCCTCCCTGGCCCTGTATGTGCTCGTGACCCTCGCCGTCTGGCAGTTCGGCGCGCCGATGGTCATCTTCCTCGCGGGGCTCAAGCAGATACCGGGTGAGCTGTACGACGCCGCCGCCATGGACGGCGCGGGACGCTGGCGCACCTTCTGGTCGGTCACGTGGCCGCTGCTCTCGCCGGTGCTCTTCTTCAACCTCGTGCTCGAGATGATCGGGGCCTTCCAGTCCTTCACGTCGGCGTACGTCGTCAGCGGCGGTCGCGGCGGCCCGATCGACTCCACACTGTTCTTCACCCTGTACCTGTACGACCGCGCGTTCACCGCCTTCGACATGGGCTACGCATCCGCGATGGCGTGGTTTCTGCTGGTGGTCATCGCGATCGTGACGGCCCTGATCTTCCGCAGCTCGCGCAGCTGGGTCCACTACTCGGGAGACGACCGATGAGCGACACCGCCGAGGACCGGACCGCCACTCTCGTCACCGGACGGCCCGCGGAACGCCGACGCCGTCCGCGGCGCACGGTCGTGGGGTCGATCGCCTGGCACGTCTTCTGTCTCGCGCTGCTGGTGCTGCTGCTCTACCCGGTCGTGTGGCTGGTGGGCTCGTCGTTCAAGCCCGGCACCGAGATCCTCACCAACCCCACGCCGTTCCCGCAGCAGTTCACGATCGAGAACTATCAGATCGCTGTCGAGGGGGTCGCGGGGCTCAGCCTCTGGCAGCTCCTGGGCAACTCCCTCACGATCTCGATCCTCACCGTGATCGGCAACGTCCTCAGCTGCGCGCTCGCCGCGTACGCGTTCGCGCGCCTCGACTTCCGCTTCAAGACCGCCCTGTTCGCCTTCATGATCTCGACGATCATGCTCCCGATGCACGTGGTGCTGATCCCGCAGTTCATCATCTTCAACGAGCTCGGAATGGTGGGGACGTTCCTCCCGCTCGTGCTGCCGAAGTTCCTGGCGACCGAGGCGTTCTTCGTGTTCCTGATGGTGCAGTTCATCCGCGGCATCCCGCGCGACCTCGACGAGGCCGCGCTCATCGACGGCGCGGGGCCCTACCGGACGTTCTGGTCGGTGATCCTCCCCCTGATGCGCCCGGCGCTCATCACCACGACGATCTTCTCCTTCATCTGGAGCTGGGACGACTTCTTCCCGCAGCTGATCTACCTGAACGACCCCGACAACTTCACCCTCCAGCTCGGTCTGCGGCTGTTCGTCGACCAGACCAGCGCGTCCGCGTTCGGTCCGATGTTCGCGATGTCGGTGCTGGCTCTGCTGCCCGTCGTCATCTTCTTCGCGGTCTTCCAGCGCTACCTCGTCGACGGCGTCGCCACGTCAGGACTCAAAGGATGACGATGGCCGAGCGCGCGGATCGCGGCCCGACCCGCCCGGCTGCACGCCGCCGGGCGCCGGGCGGCCTCGACCCGCACTCGCCGACGTTCCAGCTCTTCTCCGACGTGCTGTACGTGGGCGTGCTGATCTTCGGACTCTCGCTGCTCGTCATCACGTGGTTCGCGGCGCTGAGCGCCGGCGTCGAGGCGCTGCGGACCGCG
>NZ_RRYE01000467.1 GCF_004010105.1 Microbacterium sp. CPCC 204701 | reverse complement strand
CGCCCCCCGCGTCTGCGGCGCGCCGCTGCCGGAGCATTCGTCGTCCTGCTCGCCGCCGGCGCGCTCGCGGCCTGCACCGGCACGCCCGCCCCCGACGGGGGCTCGCAGCGTGACGACACGATCGCCCTGCTGCTGCCCGATGCCAACACGGCCCGCTACGAGACGTTCGACCGGCCGCTGTTCGAGGCGCGCGTCGCCGAGCTCGGCGACTACGAGGTGCTTTACGCCAACGCCGACCAAGACGCCGCGAAGCAGCAGCAGCAGGCCGAGTCCGCGCTCGCAGCCGGGGCCGGCGTGCTCGTGATCTCGGCCGTCGACGCGAACGCGGCGGTCAGCATCGTCACCGCCGCGAACGCGAAGCGGGTGCCGGTGATCTCGTACGACCGCCTCATCGCCGGCGGCGACCTCGCCTACTATGTGTCGTTCGACAACGAGGAGGTGGGCGTGCTGCAGGCCACCGCGTTCGTGGACGCCCTGCGCGACGCCGACGAGGGCAGCGGCGGCATCCTCATGGTGAACGGCTCGCCGACCGACAGCAACGCGGCGCTGTTCAAGGCGGGCGCGCACCGCGTGATCGACGAGAGCGGGCTGCGGCTGCTCGCCGAGTACGACACGCCGGGCTGGAACCCCGAGAAGGCGCAGGAGTGGGTGGCCGGCCAGATCCTGCAGCACGGGGACTCGGTCGCGGGCGTGTACGCCGCGAACGATGCCACGGCGGGCGGTGCCATCGCGGCGCTGCGGGCGGCGAACGTCGAGCCGCTTCCGATCGTGACCGGGCAGGATGCCGAGCTCTCGGCGATCCAGCGGCTCCTCACGGACGACCAGCACATGACCGTGTACAAAGCGATCGAACCGCAGGCCGAGCTCGCCGCCGACGTGGCCGTGGCGCTGCTGCGCGGCGAGGAGGTGACCGCTCCGTTGGAGATCGAGGGCACCCCGGCGACGCTGCTGGAGCCGATCGCGGTGACGATCGACAACATCATGGAGACGGTCGTCGCCGACGGCTTCTGGTCGGTCGAAGACATCTGCACGCCCGCCTACGCCGATGCGTGCGCAGCCGCCGGCATCGGGTAGGGTCCTGACCCTGGTGGACGGCACCGCAGGGCGCACGAGGGCGGACGAGTGCGCACGAGCGACGACGAGGACGAGGCGAGCATGTCGATGACGCACCCGCGGGCGGGCAGACCGCGCGAGCGGGTCCTGATGATGCGCGGGATCGGCAAGCGGTTCGGCGCCGTGCGCGCGCTCACCGACGTCGACTTCTGGGTGCACGAGGGCGAGGTCGTCGCGCTCGTCGGCGACAACGGCGCCGGCAAGTCGACGCTCGTGAAGGTGCTCGCCGGAGTGCACCCGCCGGATGCCGGGACCATCGAGTTCGACGGCGAGCCGGTGCGCATCGATTCCCCTGCCGACGCGCAGGAGCTCGGAATCGAGACGATCTTCCAGGACCTCGCGCTGTGCGACAACCTCGATGTCGTCGCGAACCTGTGGCTCGGGCGCGAACTGCGCGACGGCGCCACCCTCGACGAGGTCGACATGGAGCAGCGCACCTGGACGCTGCTGCGCGAGCTGTCGGCGAAGATCCCGTCGGTGCGGGTCCCCGTGGCCTCGCTCTCGGGCGGTCAGCGGCAGACCGTCGCGATCGCGCGCTCGCTGATCGGCGATCCGCGCATCGTGATCCTCGACGAGCCCACCGCGGCGCTCGGGGTGGCGCAGACCGCCGAGGTGCTGAACCTCATCGAACGGCTGCGCGAGCGCGGGCACGGCGTCATCCTCATCAGCCACAACATGGCTGACGTGATGGCCGTGGCCGACCGTGCGGTGGTGCTGCGGCTGGGCCGCAACAACGGCGAGTACAACATCGCCGACATCACCAGCGAGACCCTGATCGCGGCGATCACGGGCGCCGTCGACCACGCGGCGCTGCGGCGTCCGGAGCCGGCGGCGACGGACGAGCCGCCCGCACACGACGATGCCGGCAACGGACCCGGCGCCGAGGAGCCCGGCGGGACGGTGATCCGGATGCCGCGCACCAGGTCGCGGCGGCG
>NZ_RRYE01000466.1 GCF_004010105.1 Microbacterium sp. CPCC 204701 | reverse complement strand
CGGTCGCGGACCCGCCTCCAGCGTGCCGCCCGAGGCGAGGGCGCGCTCGCGCATGCCGACGAGCCCGAGGCCCGGCCGCATGGCGACGACCGACCGGCCGGTGTTGGTCACCTCGAGCTCGACGGCGTCGCCGCCGCCGTAGCGCAGGCGCACATCGGCCGAGGCATCCGGCCCGGCATGTCGGCGCGCGTTCGTGAGCGCCTCCTGCGCGACGCGGTAGACGTTGACCTGCACCAGGTCGGGCAGGTCCACCGGGTCGCCCACGACCGTCATCGTCGTCGGCAGGCCGTTGTCGTTCGCGTGGGCGACGAGATCGCCGAGTCCAGAGAGGTGCACGGTCGAGCCGCCCTCGTGGTCGCCGTCGGGCGTGCGGAGCGTCTCGAGCAGCTGGCGCAGCTCGTCGAGGGCCGAGCGGGCGGATGCCTCGACCCCGAGGAGCGCCGAGCGCGCGGCATCCGGATCCCGGTCCAGCACGGCGCGGGCGGCGCCCGCCTGCACGCCCATCGCCGACACGTGATGAGCCACGACGTCGTGCAGCTCGCGGGCGATGCGGACGCGGTCGAGTGCGACCGCCTGCGCCGCGGTGACCTCGCGCTCGCGCTCGAGCTCGTGTGTGCGCTCCTCGAGTGCCGCACGCTCCATCGCCGAGGCGTACGAGCGGTCGCCGAGGTAGTACGCGCCGCCGAAGTACGCCGCGTTCACGAGGAACTGGATCAGCATGTACGCCGCGAACGGCGAGAACAGGCCGCTCCGCGAGAGGAACCCGTCGGACGGGTCGATGGCCGCCTGGAACGTCGTGATGATGAGCCACACGAACATGCCGACGATGACGCCGACGCGCACGTACATCGCGCGGCGGCGGTCGCCCACCCAGGCGCCCACGGTGTACATCGCGATGAACAGCGAGATCTGGTTGACGTACAGCTCGGGGATGCGCGCCGAGACTCCGATGAAGAACACGATCGCGATCGCGACCAGCGCCACCTCGGGGAAGCGGCGCCGGATCGCGAGCGGTGCGGTGAGTCCGAGCGCGTACAGGAGTGCCCAGCCCATTCTCGGCGCGCTCTCGTCGCCGAAGAATCCCGCCACCGACCCGAGCGCGGAGCTGATGACGGCACCGACGAGGAGGGCGCCCGCGAGCCACACGTCGTTGCGCAGCTCCTGCGCGGTCGGCGGCGGGCGGTGCGCCCGGCGGGCGACGAAGGCTTCGAGCATGCCTCCACGGTAGGCGGCGGCCCGGGTCTCGGCATCCGTCGTGCGGGGGAGAAGGCTAGGAACTTGTTATTGACAAGCTCGATTGCTTTTTGCAAGTATTGCTCGATGAGCTCACCGACCGAGGCGAACTCACCGACAGGGGGCGGGGTTCGTCCCGCACACGACCAGCAAAGGGCAGGGCAATGACGCACATCTTCGTCAACATCCCGACGAACGACCTCGAGAAGGCCAAGACCTTCTACACGGCGCTCGGCGCCGACATCAATCCGCTCTTCACCGACGAGAACGCCGCGTGCGTCGTGTGGGACGACAACGTGTTCTTCATGGTCGTCACGAAGGACTACCTCGCGACGTTCACCGACAAGCCGATCGCCGACCCGAAGTCGGTCGCGCAGACGCTCGTCGCCCTGAGCCGTGAGTCGCGCGAGGAGGTCGACACCACGGTCCAGGCGGCGCTCGCCAACGGCGGCACCGAGCCCAAGGAGCCGCAGGACTACGGCTTCATGTACAGCCGTCAGCTCGAAGACCCCGACGGCAACATCGTCGAGTTCGTCTACATGGAGCCGCAGGCGGCCGAGCAAGGCCCCGACGCGTACATGGCGGAGCAGGCGCAGGCGTAGGGTGGCGGCCCGCAGCTACGGGCAGTACTGCGGGGTCACGACGGCCGTCGAGCTGATCGGCGAACGGTGGGCGCTGCTCATCGTCCGCGATCTGCTCGTAGGGCCCCGCCGCTACACCGACCTCAAGCAGGGGCTGCCCAAGATCCCCACCAACATCCTCTCCACGCGGCTCAAGGAGCTGCAGGAGGGCGGTGTGGTGCGCCGCGTGCCGCTGCC
>NZ_RRYE01000465.1 GCF_004010105.1 Microbacterium sp. CPCC 204701 | reverse complement strand
GTGTCGGAGCTCGCGCGGTGGGGTGTGTTCGTGTGGGACGCATCGGATGTGCACATCGCGGTGCCGTCGACGCGCTCGCGTCTGCGGAGGTCGCCCGGGGTACGCGTGCATTGGACCCAGTCCAGCGCAGACGGCTGGTCGAGCACCGACATCGTCGACGCGCTCGTCCTGGCAGTCACGTGTCAGCCGATGAGAGCGGCGATCGCAACGCTGGACTCCGCGCTGCATCGAGGTCTCATCGGCGAGAGTGACCTCGACGCGATCTTCGCCGCGCTGCCGCGACGGCTCCGGACGCTCCGGCGCCAGCTCGACCCGTCGGCGGAGTCCGGATCCGAGAGCCTCATGCGACTGATCCTGAAGCGGCACGGATGCCACGTGGAGAGTCAGGTCGACATTCTGGGAGTCGGCCGCGTCGACTTCGTCGTCGACGGCTGGCTCATCGTCGAGTGCGGCAACAAGGCCCACCACAACAAATGGACGGCCCAGGTCGAGGACCGTCGCCGCGACCAGGCGGCTGCCGCCCTCGGCTACGTGACGTACCGGCCGATCGCGGCCGACATCTTCTGGAACGCGGAGAGCGTGGTGGCCGCCGTGAGGGGCCTCCGAGTCAGGCGAGCGGTGCGCGGCTGACACGCGGGCGCGGGGTGCGTTCCGTGTCGCAGGACGTTCTCGCGATATCGGGCGTGTCTGCGGCGTAGCGCATCGGAGCGGGCGTTTCGTCCTGCGACACGAGCGTCCGGCGGACGGGAGGCGCGGCATCCCCCCGCGGTACTGTCGACGGATGCCGGACGCCTACACCCACGGACATCACGAGAGCGTTCTGCGATCGCACCGGTGGCGCACCGCCGAGAACTCGGCGGCGTACCTCCTGACGCACCTGGCACCCGGGATGTCGGTGCTCGACGTCGGCAGCGGACCGGGCACGATCACTGCCGACCTCGCTCGGCGCGTCGCGCCCGGCCGTGTCGTGGGGACGGACGCCTCGGCCGACGTCATCGCGCAGGCTGCTGGCGAGCACACCGCGGCGAACCTCGCGTTCGAGGTCGGCGACGCGTACCACCTGCCCTATGGCGCCGGCGAGTTCGACGTCGTGCATGCGCACCAGGTGCTGCAGCACGTGGAGCGTCCCGTCGACATGCTGCGGGAGCTCGGCCGGATCGCCGGCCCCGGCGGACTCGTGGCCGCCCGCGACGTCGACTATCCCGGCGTGATCTGGTACCCGCTCGTCCCCGCCCTGGACGAATGGCTCGCGCTGTATCTGGTGACGCACCGCAGCGTCGCGGGCGAGCCGGCGGCCGGCCGGCGGCTCAAGGCGTGGGCACACGAGGCGGGCCTGGCCGGGATCCGCGCGACCGCCTCGCTGTGGCTCTTCGAAGATGAAGCCGACCGCGCCTGGTGGGGCGGGATGTGGGCCGACCGTGTGCTGCAGTCCGCCTTCGCCGACGCTGCTCGGGCGACCGGCGCCGACGACGCACTGCTGCATCGCGTCTCGGACGGGTGGCGCGAATGGGCCGCCGCCGAGGACGGCTGGCTGCTGATGCCGCACGGCGAGATCCTCGCGCGTGGTACCGCGACGCCGTCATAGGCTGGCGTCGTGACCGAAACGCCTGCCCCCGCCGAGCTTCCGACCCGCAGCCGTCTCGTCCACGACTCGCTGCGCGCCGCGGGGATCGCGGGCGACATCGTCCTGCTGCCGGATGCCGCATCCACCGCGCCCCTCGCCGCCGCAGCCCTCGGAGTCGAGGTCGGCGCGATCGCCAACAGCCTGGTGTTCTGGAGCGACGACGAGCCGCTCCTCGTCATGACGAGCGGTGCGCATCGCGTCGACACCGCCGCGCTCGCCGAGCGCCTCGGGCGATCGGCCATCGCGCGTGCGACTCCCGAGCAGGTGCGCGAGGCGACCGGTCAGGCGATCGGCGGCGTCGCGCCGACCGGCCACCCGGCGCCGCTCACGACGATCGTCGACGAGGACCTCGCCCGGTATCCCGAGGTCTGGGCGGCGGGCGGCACGCCGCACGCCGTGTTCCCGCTGACCTTCGACGAGCTCGTCCGC
>NZ_RRYE01000464.1 GCF_004010105.1 Microbacterium sp. CPCC 204701 | reverse complement strand
CGCCGGGCGGCCTCGACCCGCACTCGCCGACGTTCCAGCTCTTCTCCGACGTGCTGTACGTGGGCGTGCTGATCTTCGGACTCTCGCTGCTCGTCATCACGTGGTTCGCGGCGCTGAGCGCCGGCGTCGAGGCGCTGCGGACCGCGCGACGGACCGATCGGCACGTCAGCGCACGCGCCGTGTGGGGCGCCTTCGCGAACCGTGTGCTGCGGCATCCGCTCTCCCACATCGTCGCCCCGACGCTCGTGACCGCCCTGCTGGTCATCGACGTCGTGCTGCTGCCCTACGTCGCGCCGGGCGAGGTGTGGGCGCTGGTGCTGCCGATCGTCCTCGCCGCGGGACTCGGCGCGGTCGCGCTGCGGGTCGCCGGTACCTGGCGTCGCGACACCGCGCCGCGAGTCCTCTTCGCTCGCGCGTGGCGACGGATGTCGGAGGACGCGGCCGGATCCGCGCTGCTGGTGCTCGCGGTGGCCAGCGCCGGTGCGATCCTGGCTGTCGCGCCGATGCTCGCGTTCGTGATGCCGGGGCTGCTCGCCCTGGCAGCCGTCGCCATGGACCGCGGCCCTCAGGAGGACGAGAAGCCATGATCATCGACGACCCGCGCACCCGCCGCGTCATCATCGACTCCGACGTCAAGAACGAGGCCGACGACCAGTTCGCGGTGGTGCACGCGCTGCTCTCGCCGACGCTCGACATCCGGGGGATCGTCCCCGCGCACTTCGGCGACGAGCGCTCCGCGACGTCGATGCTCGACTCACGGCGCGAGCTCGATCACCTGCTCGATCTGCTCGGCCGGCCCGGCGGAGTCCCCGTCGCGAACGGGGCGGAGCACGGGCTGCCGGACGCAGACACGCCCGTGGACAGCCCCGGGGCGCGGCTGATCATCGACGAAGCGCGCCGCGCGGACGCGGGGCCACTGTTCATCGCCTCTCTCGGGCCGCTGACCGACATGGCCAGCGCCCTGCTGCTCGCACCCGACATCGCCGACACCGACACGACGGTCATCTGGATCGGCGGGCCGCCCTACGGCGATCGCGAGTGGCGCGGCACGTGGCCCGAGTTCAACCTCCGCAATGACATCCACGCCGCCAACGTGGTGTTCGGATCCGGCATCGACATCTGGCAGGTGCCGTCGAACGTCTACCGGCTGGCGAGCGTCGGTTATGCGGAGCTCCGGCGCCGGGTCGAGCCCTGCGGTGAGCTCGGCCGCTACCTCGCCCAGACCGTCGTCGACTTCAACACCGCCCACCACCGTGTGCCGGTCGAGTCTCGCTCACTGGGCGATTCGCCCGCCATCGCCCTGGTGCTCGACCCGTGGTGCGCCTCGTTCCGCAGGCAGTCGCCCGTGCGGTTCACCGACGAGGGGCACTGCGTCTCGGCCGACCGGGGTGGAGACGTGCTCGTGGTCGAGCAGATCGACGTGCGCTTCTTCCTCGAGGACATGTTCGCCAAGCTCGCGGAGTTCGGCGAGACCGGTGACGCCGCTCGTCAGGCGGGCGCGGGTCCCGTGCTCTGACGAACGACGAGCGTGCCCTGCACCCACACCGGACCTGCCGCCGGCTGACCGGCCATCGCGTCCTGGAGCTGGGCCCACGCCATACCGCCCATGGAGGCCTGGGGAACCGACACCGTCGTCAGGTGCGGCCGGCTGAACCGCGCGAACGGGATGTCGTCCACGCCGACGACCGAGAGGCGGTCCGGCACCGGCACGCCGAGGTCGTCAAGGCGCGACAGCAGGCCGATCGCCAGGAGGTCGTTGAACGCGATGACGGCCGTCGCACCGCTGTGCAGCACCGCTTCGGCCACCTCCCAGCCGGCGTCGAGCGACGTGCCGACTTCACGGCGCTCGACGACGAGACCCGGATGCCGCGCTTCGGCGTCGTCGATTCCCTCCAGGCGCAGCCGGTTCGAAGCGCTGGACAGCGGCCCGCCCAGGTACAGCACCCGGCGGTGGCCGTGCTCGGCGAGGTGGTCGGCGACGAGGCCGATCGCGTGGCGGTAGTCCATCGCCAGCTGCGGCACCGCATCCGTCACCGTCCTGTTGATGAGGGCGACCGGCCG
>NZ_RRYE01000463.1 GCF_004010105.1 Microbacterium sp. CPCC 204701 | reverse complement strand
GCGGGGGGCGCCGTGCCCTTCCGGCACGGCGCCCCCCGCGTGGCGACTGCGTCACGCGGCGGTCGCGAACGCCTCCGTCCGGGCGACGATCCCCTCGCCCCCGGCATCCACCGTCACCGCGCCGCCGTCGACGAGCGCACCGGTGACGAGGAGGTCGGCGATGCGGTCGTCCACCTCGCGCTGGATGAGCCGGCGCAGCGGCCGCGCGCCGTACTCGGGCTCGTAGCCGTGCTCGGCCAGCCAGTCCACCGCGGCCTCGGTCACCTCGAACGCGATCTCGCGCTTGGCGAGCCGCCCTTCGCTGGCGCCCAGCAGGAGCCGGACGATCTCACGCAGCTGAGCCTTCTCGAGCTTGCGGAAGAGCACGACCTCATCGATGCGGTTGAGGAACTCGGGGCGCATCGCCTCACGGAGCTTGCCGAAGACGCGCGCTTTCAGGTCCTTCTCCGAGCCGAAGCCGGTCGCTCCGCCGCCGTCGGCGATGAAGCCGATCGCGCCGCTGCGCGAGGCGAGGAACTCCGAGCCGAGATTCGAGGTCATCACGACCACGGTGTTGCGGAAGTCGACCGTGCGGCCCTGCCCGTCGGTCAGGCGCCCGTCGTCGAGCACCTGCAGCAGCAGGTTGAACACGTCGGGGTGTGCCTTCTCGATCTCGTCGAACAGCACGATCGAGTACGGGTTGCGCCGCACGCGCTCGGTGAGCTGCCCCGCCTCGTCGTAGCCGACGTATCCGGGAGGAGCACCGACCAGCCGCGACACGGTGTGGCGCTCGCCGAACTCGCTCATGTCGAACCGGATGACCGCTCCCTCGTCGTCGAACAGCGACGCGGCCAGGGCCTTGGCGAGCTCGGTCTTGCCGACACCCGTCGGCCCCAGGAAGAGGAACGAGCCCACCGGGCGACGCGCGTCGCCCATGCCGGTGCGGTTGCGGCGCACGGCCTTGGCGACGGCGGTCACCGCGTCGTCCTGGCCGACGACGCGCGCGTGCAGCTCGTCCTCGAGCGACGCCAGGCGCTCGCGCTCGCTCTCGGTCAGCCGGTTCACCGGGATGCCGGTGGCCCTGCTGATGACCGCGGCGATCTCGGGCTCGTCCACGATCGCGTCCGGCTTGCCGACGGCCCCTGAGCCTGTCGAAGGGCCGGAGGCCGTCGCCTGCTCGAGGCGGTCCTGCACGTCGGTGATCTCGTCGCGGATGCGCGAGGCCTCCTCATAGTGCTCGGCCGAGACGGCCGCGTTCTTGTCGGCCTCGAGCGTCGCGAGGCGCTCCATCAGCGCGCTCACGTCGATCTGGGCGCCCAGGCGCAGCCGCAGGCGGGCGCCCGCCTGGTCGATGAGGTCGATCGCCTTGTCAGGCAGCACGCGGTCGGGAAGGTACCGGTCACTGAGCTCGACAGCGGCGCGCAGCGCCTCGTCGGTGTACACGATGCCATGGTGCTCCTCGTACGCGGGCTTCAGGCCTCGGAGGATCACGACGGCGTCCTCGATCGACGGCTCGCCGACCTTGACCGGCTGGAACCGGCGCTCGAGTGCGGGGTCCTTTTCGACGACGCGGTACTCCTTGAGCGTCGTCGCACCCACCAGGTGCAGCTCGCCGCGCGCGAGGCGGGGCTTGAGAATGTTGCCCGCGTCCATGCCGCCATCGCCCGCGCCGCCGGCGCCCACCACCGTGTGCACCTCGTCGATGAACAGGATGAGCTCGCCTCGGTGCGCGACGACCTCATCCATCGTCTGGGTGAGGCGCTCCTCGAAGTCGCCGCGATAGCGCGTGCCGGCGAGCATGGCCGCGAAGTCGAGCGCGACGACCCGCTTGCCTGCCAGCTGCTCGGGCACGGCCCCATCGACGATCGCCTGAGCGAGCCCCTCGACGATCGCCGTCTTTCCGACGCCCGCCTCGCCGACGAGCACCGGGTTGTTCTTGGTGCGGCGGCTGAGGATCTCGATGGTCTGCTCGATCTCGTCCGCGCGCCCGATCACGGGGTCGAGCCGACCAGCCGCCGCCAGCGCGGTGAGGTCGGTGCCGTACGTGTCGAGCAGGGGGGTGTCGGATGCGCCCCGCCGACCGGGATCCG
>NZ_RRYE01000462.1 GCF_004010105.1 Microbacterium sp. CPCC 204701 | reverse complement strand
CGCGGTCGCGAGCGCGTCGGCGAGGTCGGCCTCGCTGCGCACCACCTGCATGCCCTTGCCGCCGCCGCCAGCCGACGGCTTCACCAGCAGCGGAAAGCCGGTGGCGGCCGCCGCGGCCGCGATGGCGGCATCCGTCATGCCCGCCGCACTGAAGCCGGGGACGGTCGGCACGCCGTGCGCAGCGACGTGATCCTTGGCGCGGATCTTGTCGCCCATGACGTCGAGCGCCCGCTCCCCCGGGCCGATGAACACCAGACCGGCCTCGGCGCATGCCCGCGAGAACTCGACGTTCTCGGAGAGGAACCCGTACCCCGGGTGCACCGCCTGCGCGCCCGTCTCGAGCGCGGCGGCGACGACGGCAGCGATGTCGAGGTACGACTGCGCGGCCGGAGCCGGACCGATGCGCACGGCCACGTCGGCCTCACGCACGTGCGGCGCGGTCGCGTCGGCGTCGCTGTAGACGGCGACCGAGCGGATGCCGAGGCGGTGGAGCGTGCGGATGACCCGCCGGGCGATCTCGCCGCGGTTGGCGACGAGGACGGTGTGGAAGAGGGCGTCGGTCATCGGGTCACATCCGGAAGACGCCGAAGCGGGGCTCCGGCAGCGGTGAGCGCGACACGACGTCGAGCGCCAGTCCGAGGAGGTCGCGGGTGTCGAGGGGGTCGACGATGCCGTCGTCCCAGAGGCGCGCGGTGGCATAGAAGGGGTCGCCCTGCTGCTCGTACTGAGCGCGGATGGGCGCCTCGAATGCGGCCTGCTGGTCGGCTGACCACTCTTCGCCGCGCGCTTCGAGCTGGTCGCGCTTGACCGTGGAGAGCACCGACGCCGCCTGCGGGCCGCCCATGACCGAGATGCGGCTGGCCGGCCACGTCCACAGGAACCGCGGCGAGTAGGCGCGTCCGCACATCGAGTAGTTGCCGGCGCCGAACGAGCCCCCGATCACGACGGTGAGTTTCGGCACGCGCGTCGTCGCCACCGCGGTCACCATCTTGGCGCCGTCCTTCGCGATGCCGCCGGCTTCGGCATCGCGCCCCACCATGAAGCCCGAGATGTTCTGCAGGAACAGCAGCGGCACGCCGCGCTGATCGCACAGCTCGACGAAGTGCGTGCCCTTGAGGGCGGACTCGCTGAACAGCACGCCGTTGTTGGCGACGATGCCGACCGGGTGGCCGTGAAGGCGCGCGAAGCCGGTGACGAGCGTGTCGCCATACTCCCGCTTGAACTCGTGGAACTCGCTCGCGTCGACGAGGCGCGCGATCACCTCTCGCACGTCGTACGGCTGGTTGACGTCGACGGGGACGACACAGTGGAGATCGGATGCCGGCACCGCCGGCTCGACCGTCGGCACGACGTCCCACGCGGGCGGCGCCGGAGGCGACAGGGTCGCGACGATGTCGCGGACGATCTCGAGCGCGTGCTCGTCGTCTTCGGCGAGGTGGTCGACGACACCCGAGCGGCGCGCGTGGAGCTCTCCCCCGCCGAGCTCCTCGGCTGTCACGACCTCGCCGATGGCGGCCTTCACGAGGGGCGGGCCGCCGAGGAAGATCGTGCCCTGATTGCGCACGATGACCGTCTCGTCGCTCATCGCCGGCACGTAGGCGCCGCCCGCCGTGCAGGATCCGAGCACAGCGGCGATCTGCGGAATGCCGGCCGCCGACAGTCGCGCCTGGTTGAAGAAGATGCGGCCGAAGTGGTCGCGATCGGGGAACACCTCGTCCTGCATCGGCAGGAACGCACCGCCCGAGTCGACGAGGTAGACGCACGGCAGCCGGTTCTCGAGCGCGATCTCCTGCGCGCGCAGGTGCTTCTTCACGGTCAGGGGATAGTACGTGCCGCCCTTGACGGTGGCGTCGTTGCACACCACCATCACGTGCCGGCCGTGCACGAGACCGATGCCGGCGATCACGCCGGCCGCCGGAGCGTCGCCGTCGTAGAGCCCCTCGGCGGCGAGCGGCGCCACCTCCAGGAACGGGCTTCCCTCGTCGAGCAGCCGCGCGACGCGGTCGCGGGGCAGCAGCTTGCCGCGCGACACATGGCGTTCGCGCGAGGCGGCGGGACCTCCGAGCGCCACCTCGGCCAGCCGCTGCCG
>NZ_RRYE01000461.1 GCF_004010105.1 Microbacterium sp. CPCC 204701 | reverse complement strand
GGAGCCGTTCGGTCCGGTGATCGCCAGCGCCGTACCCGCTCGCACGTCCAGATCGATGCCTCGCGCGACCGGGTGGCCCTTCACGCGCTCGACCGCGAGATCGCGCGCGCTCAGCAGCGGACCGCCGCCGCCCGAGCGTGGCGGCGCCGGATGCGCGGGCGGGATGCCGGGCACCCACACACCCGCTGCGGCGAGCTCAGCGCCCCGGTCCCGGAGGACCGTGTCGGGGGAGCCGTCGGCGATCACACCGCCGTCGCCGAGCACGATGATCCGCGACACCAGCGGCAGCCACACGTCGACGCGATGCTCGACGACGACGAGGGTCGCCCCGGTCGCCGCGAGCATCGCCGTCACGGCCTCGCGCACCTCGGCGACGCCGCCGGGGTCGAGGTTCGCGGTCGGCTCGTCGAGGAGGAGCAGTCCCGGGCGCATCGCGTGGGCACCCGCGAGCGCCAGCCGTTGTTTCTGGCCACCCGAAAGGGCCTTGGTCGGGCGACCGAGCGGCACGTCGAGACCGACCGCGGCCAGCGCCTCGTCGACGCGACGCCAGATCTCGTCGCGCGGCACGCCGAGGTTCTCGCACCCGAACGCGACGTCGTCGCCGACGCGCGCAAGGATCACCTGTGAGTCCGGGTCCTGCAGCACGAGCGCGGCCCGGCCGCGCGTCTGCGCCGCCGGCATCCCATCGATCAGGAGCGAGCCCTCGGACTCACCCTCCTCGTCGCCGCCGAGCACGCCCGCCAAGCCGTGCAGCAGCGTCGACTTGCCCGAGCCCGAGGCGCCGAGCAGCAGCACGCGTTCGCCGGAATCGATGCGGAACGAGGCATCCCTCACCGCCCACGCGTGACGCGACGCGTGCCGCCATCCCCACCCGCGCGCCTCGACGGCCGTGGGCGGGGACTCGCCACGGGTCACGGACTAGACGCGGGCTCGGGCGTCACGGCCTGATGCGAAGCGGTCGAGCGCACCGGTCGCGGCCAGGCCGCGCGCGATGAGCCACGACCCTGCGCCCGCGATGGCCGCGCCCGAGAGCACGGTGCTGGCGAGATACACGGTGGTGAAGAGCGCGTCGGCGCCGGCGAACCACAGGATCAGGTTGTTGATGCCGCCGGCCAGCGCCGCCCCCGCGCCGGCCAGGATCGCGACGGGCAGACTCCAGCGGCGGTAGAAGAACAGAAGGAAGATCAACTCGGCGCCGAGCCCCTGCACGAGGCCTGCCTCGATCGTGAGGAAGCCGCCCCACGTGTTGCCGACGAGGGCCGACACCACGGCGGCGAGCGTCTCGGTGTAGATCGCGGCGCCGGGCTTGCGGATGATGAGGGCGCCGAGGACTCCCGCGAACAGCCACGGCCCGTCGAGCAGGCCCTGCAGGCCCGGCGTGAGCGGCTCGAGGAGCGCCTTCGGCCCCAGGTACCCGATGTTCCACAGCAGGAAGATGAGCCCGGCGGCGACGCCGACGACACTGGCGACGACGATGTCGACGACCCGCCAGCGGATGCTGCGCGGGGGGCGCTGCGCATCGGATTTCTGCGAGGTGCGTACGGACGTGGACGCGTGCATATGAACTCCTCCCTGCGCCGGCATGATCCGGATCAGGTTCGACGGTCGAAGCGTGGGTCGCTTCCTCTCAGCCCGGCTCACCGGACTCCCGTGGTTGTGGCCTTCAGTATAACGCCGCCGACCCGGGGTATCGTGGCCGAGTGCCCCTCGACGATGCCTCAGTGCCGACGCGCCGTGAGCGTCGCGCGCAGTCAGGCGCGGTTCCGGTGCAGCACGACTCGCCCGAGAGCGGCATCCTCACACTCGACGAGGAGGCGGCGGATGCCGCGCGCGTGAGCGCTGCCACCGGGCCGGGCGACCTGGTCTCGAAGCCGTCGACGGTCGCCGCGACACCGCTGGCTCCCTCGGGATCCTCGACAACTCCGACCCCGGCGCAGCCCACATCGGCGCCGACGGCTCTGGCCTGGGTGGACGACCGCTCGATCGGGCGCGTCGCCGCGCCCGGCGACCTCACCGCCGCGGCGAGCCCGTACGTCACCGTCGACGTCGACCTGCTCGCCGATGCGCCGCGACGATCGCCGCTGCGAGCCGGCGT
>NZ_RRYE01000460.1 GCF_004010105.1 Microbacterium sp. CPCC 204701 | reverse complement strand
AGGCGCCGGCCGCGGAAGCGCAGCGCGGAGCCTTCGGTCAGCGGACCGATGCCGCGGCCCAGCCGCCGCAGCAGGCCCCGCAGAACCGCGCCCAGCGCCGAGCCGCCGAGAAGCGCAAGTAGCGGAACCTGCCCCGGTCACCGTTTCTCTGAGATCAGGTGATCTGACGGAGGCAGGAGGATTTCACGCCGAAGCGTCCTGCGTCCACCAGATCACCTGTTCTGGGTGGGGCGTTCGCGAGGTGGCGGGCCACGAGCGGTCCATTGGCCTCGGCACCCCGCGGATATCCTGAGGCGATGAGTCCTCTCCGCACTCTCGACCAGTCCAGCAAGCTCAAGAACGTCCTGTACGAGATCCGCGGGCAGGCACTGGCCGAGGCAGACCGGCTCGAGGACGAGGGTCACACCATCCTCAAGCTCAACACCGGGAACCCCGCGGTGTTCGGCTTCGAGGCGCCGTTCCAGATCGTGCGCGACATGATCGAGGCGGTGCCGCACGCGCACGGCTACAGCGACAGCAAGGGCATCATGCCGGCCCGTCGTGCTGTGGTCTCGCGGTACGAGCAGGTGCCCGGGTTCCCGCAGTTCGACCCCGACGACGTCTATCTCGGCAACGGCGTGTCGGAGCTGATCACGATGACGATGCAGGCGCTGCTGGACGAGGGCGACGAGGTGCTCATCCCGGCGCCCGACTACCCGCTGTGGACGGCTATGACGAGCCTCGCCGACGGGACGCCGGTGCACTACCTGTGCGACAACGCGAACGGCTGGCAGCCCGATCTCGACGACATCCGCTCGAAGATCACCCCGCGCACCAAGGCCATCGTCGTGATCAACCCGAACAACCCGACTGGTGCGGTGTACTCGCGCGAGGTGCTGCAGGGCATCGTCGAGATCGCGCGCGAGCACTCGCTGCTGCTGCTGTCGGACGAGATCTACGACCGGATCGTCTTCGACGACGTGCAGCACATCCCGCTCGCCACGCTCGCGCCCGATCTGCTGTGCCTCACGTTCAACGGGCTGTCCAAGACCTATCGCGTAGCCGGCTACCGCTCGGGCTGGCTGGTGATCACGGGCCCGAAGAAGCACGCGGCGGGGTTCCTCGAGGGCATCCAGCTCCTCGCGTCGACGCGACTGTGCCCGAACGTGCCGGCTCAGCACGCCGTGCAGGCGGCGCTGTCGGGCGTGCAGTCGATCGACGCGCTCATCGCGCCCGACGGCCGGCTGCACGAGCAGCGGGATGCCGCCTGGGAGGGTCTCGAGCGAATCCCCGGCGTCACGTGCCTCAAGCCCCAGGGCGCGCTCTACGCGTTCCCGCGGCTGGATCCCGAGGTCCACGAGATCCACGACGACGGCAAGCTGGTCTACGACTTCCTCGTCGCAGAGCATGTTCTCCTCGTGCAGGGGACGGGCTTCAACTGGCCCACCCCCGACCACCTGCGTATCGTGACACTTCCCGAGGCGCGCGTGCTGTCAGAGGCGATCGAACGTCTCGGCAACTTCCTCGCGTCGTACAAGCAGTAACGCGACGGTGCCGCAGGTCGCGGCATCCGTCAAGGGCCTGGTGAGTGCGCGCGGGCACGGCCTACGTTCGCGCATATGGCGATCCAACTGAACCAGTCCGGGCTGCGGCATGCGCGAGCCCTCATCCGCGACGGCAAGGTCGTCCGCGACGAGCGGGACGACTGGTCGGAGGCGGCCCCCTCCGCCGACGAAGAGAACGAGTTCATCGAGCGCGAGGGATGGACGGAGTTCTCGCACTGGCATCTCGGCATGGACCGAAGCCAGAACGAAGAGACCAAGGAGGCGTACTCGTTCCCGATCGGGGACTTCCGGCGCGTGCACCGCTCGGGCGTGATCTCGGCCGAGAGCCGCGCAGGCCAGCACGACCACTACGAGATCCGCGACGCGCTCAAGTCGCTCCTCGAGCTGATCGACCAGGACCAGAAGAAGTGACGACCGGGCCGGCCAGGCCACGAGGCTGGGGTCGGCCCGCTCGCACGACCGGCGGCGTCAGAGAAGGGCGAGCGACGTGGCGCGCCAGCGCCCGTCCATGCCCTCGAGCCGCACCGCGAGCGCGCGCGTGCGCGCCGGGCCG
>NZ_RRYE01000046.1 GCF_004010105.1 Microbacterium sp. CPCC 204701 | reverse complement strand
CCGCGCCCCGGCGCCCGACGACGGCGCTCGCCCTGGGCGTCGAGCTGCGCCAGCGGGTGCGACGGGGTACATCGACGTGGGCGCCGGCGCGCATCGAGAGCGCGTCGGCCCGCGGCCTGCACCAGCACGGCACGGACGTGCTGGTGGGCCTGCGTCCGCTCGAGCGCAGTGCGCGCTCGACCGCATGGATCAAGGGGAACGTGTCGTGGGACGCGCTGCGGCGTCCCACGACGACGTACGACCCGGCTCAGGCGCGGTGGTTCGCCGAGCTGCACAGCATCGGCCGCGACGTCCGCACGTTCGGGGCTTTCTCCGATGTCTCGGAGTGGCTCACGCTCGACGACATCGAGTCGACCCTGCTGTGGCCGCATCTCGCGGCCGCCGCGGCACACGGCATCCCGCTCGTTCCGACGAAGCGCACGATGACGGTGGGCGTCGCGGCGAGGGCGACGCTGGCGCTGCAAGCGGCCCGAACCGGCGCGGGACTCGAGGTGGCGCCGCTCGTCACGATCGACGGGGAGCCGACCGATGCCGCGAGCCTGCGCCCGGTCGGCCGCACCGGCGTCTACCGGTTCGCCGTCCGCGGCGAGGCCATCGACATCGTGCTCGCCGAGCTGGCGCTGCCGGATCCGGCTCCCGCCGTGCTCTCGGCTCGGGCGCCGGTGAGCGTGCCGGCGGCGGAGGCCGACGAATTCGTGCGGGATCACCTTCCGCGCCTCGCCCGCCGCATCGCCGTCGAAGCCGCCGGGTTCGACGTGCCGTCACTGCCGCGACCGACTCTGGTGCTGCGTGTGCGATTCGCTCCGTCGCACCGGCTGGACTTCTCCCTCGCCTGGCGCTACGCCGACGCCGAGCCGATCGGGCTCGATGCGCCGCCGACCGCAGACCGCGACGACCGGGCCGAAGCAGAGATCCGCGCCCGCGCGGAGGCGCTGTGGCGCGACACATCGCCCACCGCCTTCACTGCGACGGGCACGCTGTCGGGCTTGGACGCGGCCGAGTTCGCCGCTCGCCTGCTGCCGGCGCTCGAGGCCGCGGACGACGTCGACGTCGTGATCTCGGGGGAGCGGCCTCGCTATCGCGAGCTCGCCGGCGACCCGCGCATCGAGGTGACCACGGCAGAGTCGACCGATCCCGACTGGTTCGACCTCGGCGTCGTCGTGACGATCGAGGGCCGCAGGATCCCGTTCGCGTCGCTGTTCGAGGCGCTCTCGCGCGGCCGCAAGAAGCTGCTCCTCAGCGACGGCGCGTACTTCTCGCTCTCCCACCCGTCGCTGCAACGACTGCGCGACCTGATCGACGAAGCCGGCGACCTCGACGAATGGGAGACCGGCCCGCGCATCAGCCGGTATCAGACGGCGCTGTGGGCGGACTTCGAGGATGTCGCCGACGAATCCGAGCCGGCGGTGTCGTGGCGAACGACGGTCGAGGCGCTGCGGGATGCCGACGGGGTCCCGCCGGCGCCCGTCCCCACCGGACTGGAGGCCGAACTGCGCCCGTACCAGCGCGCGGGCTACGACTGGCTCGCGTTCCTCTGGACCCATCGGCTCGGTGGGATCCTCGCCGACGACATGGGACTCGGCAAGACGCTGCAGATGCTCGCACTCGTCGCCCGCACGCGTGATGCCGGCGAGACGCGCCCATTCCTGGTCGTGGCACCCACGTCGGTGCTGTCGACCTGGCGTTCCGAGGCCGAGCGGTTCGCGCCCGTGCTGCGGGTCGAGATCATCGATTCCACGACGGCGCGACGAGACGCGACCGTCGTCGACGCGGCGGCATCGGCCGATGTCGTCGTGACGTCGTACGCACTGCTGCGTCTCGACGAGCCGGAGTACGCACGCGTGGAATGGTCGGGTCTCGTGCTCGACGAAGCGCAGTTCGTCAAGAACAGCCAGACGAAGGTCTACCGGGCGGCGAAGGCGCTGCGCGCCGACGTCGTCTTCGCGATCACCGGTACCCCGCTCGAGAACAGCCTCACCGAGCTCTGGGCACTCCTCGCGCTCACGGCACCTGGGCTGTTCGCGTCGGGCCGCCGCTTCCGCGAGGAGTACGTCGCCCCCATCGAGAAGGGCAAGGTGCCCGAGAACCAGGAGGGCGGCGCCTACCGCGCCGGGCGGCTGGCGCGGCTGAGGCGCCGCATCCGGCCGCTCGTGCTGCGGCGCACGAAGGAGCTCGTCGCGGCCGACCTGCCCGAGAAGCAGGAGCAGGAGGTGCGTGTCGAGCTCGGAGCCGCGCACCGGGCGCTGTACGACACAGTGCTGCAGCGCGAGCGGCAGAAGGTGCTCGGACTGCTCGACGACCTCGACCGCAACCGCTTCATCGTGTTCCGCTCGCTGACCCTGCTGCGCATGCTGAGCCTCGCCCCCGAGCTCGTCGACCCCGCGCACGCGCACATCCCGCCCAGCAAGCTGACGGCGCTGTTCGAGCAGCTCGACGAGGCACTCGCCGAAGGTCACCGAGTGCTGGTGTTCAGCCAGTTCACGTCGTTCCTGGGACTGGTGTCCGCGCGACTGGCCGAGCGCGGCATCCCCTATGCGTATCTCGATGGCTCGACCCGCGACCGCGACGCCGCCGTCGCGTCGTTCCGCGGGGGAGAGGCACCGGTGTTCCTCATCAGCCTCAAAGCCGGCGGCTTCGGGCTGACGCTCACCGAGGCCGACTATGTCTTCCTGCTGGACCCGTGGTGGAACCCCGCCGTCGAAGCACAGGCGGTAGATCGCGCACACCGCATCGGGCAGCACCGCAGCGTCATGGTGTACCGGCTGATCGCGAACGGCACCATCGAAGAGAAGGTCATGGCCCTGCAGCAGCGCAAGGCGCGTCTCTTCCGCGCTGTCATGGACGACGACGCACTGTTCGGCAAGACCCTGACCGCCGACGACATCCGCGCGCTGTTCGACGGCTGACGGCTCGTCCGGCCGGGGGCGGGGACGGCCTCGCCTAGAATCGTCTGGTTCGACACAGGAGGAATCCCATGCGCATCACGGGCCTCGGCCACGCGGGAATGTTCATCGAGACGGCGGGCGGAAGCATCCTCTGCGACCCGGTGATCGGCCCGACCTTCTTCGGGTCGTGGTTCCCGTTCCCCGACAACCGGGGACTGGACTGGGAGAGATTCGGCAAGGCCGACTTCCTTTACATCTCGCATCGGCATCGCGACCACTTCGACCCGGCGCTCATGCACCGCTGCATCCCGAAAGACATCAAGGTCCTGCTGCCCGAGTATCCGACCGACGATCTCGAACAGGACCTGCGGAAGCTGGGCTACGACAACATCGTCTACACCGAAGCCGGCGTGCCACTCGAGTTCGGCCCCCTCAAGCTCATGGTCACACCGCTGCGCGCCCCGAGCGACGGCCCGATCGGCGACTCGTCACTGAGCGTCGACGATGGCACCGCCAGCATCCTCAACCAGAACGACTCGCACCCGCTCGACCTCGACAAGCTCATGTCGTTCTCGAAGCCGGAGGCGTACTTCACGCAGGTGTCGGGCGCGATCTGGTGGCCGATGGTCTACGACCTGCCGCAGGACGCCAAGCAGAACTTCGCAAAGCTCAAGCGCGACGCCCAGAACAAGCGCGCGATGTACTACATCGAGAAGGTCGACGCCGAGCACGTGTTCCCCATGGCGGGCCCGCCGATGTTCCTGCGCGAAGAGCTGTTCAAGTACAACGGCTGGGGCCTCGACGACGACGCCATCTTCACCGACCAGCGGCAGTTCCTGCGGCACATGGAGGAGGTCAGGCCGGAGCAGAAGGGCTACGAGTTCGTGCCCGGCACCGTGGTCGAGTTGAACCACGGCGAGCTCTCGGTCACGCAGACGCTGTACACGAAAGCCGAGATCGACCGCATGTTCGACGACAAGTGGTCGTACCTGGCCGAGCAGCGCGACACGCGGCAGGACGAGATCGCCGCGGAGGAGGCATCCCGTCCTCCTGTGCTGCCGCCCGACGAGATGCTCGCGGCCATCAGGGAGTGGTGGGAGCCGCTGCTGCGCCGCGGCCGCACCATCCGCAACGGCGTCGGCGGCAACGTGCGCTTCCGCATCGGAGAGCTCGACATGGTCGTGGACTTCCCGAAGGCGAAGGTCCGCGAGTACGCGGGGGAGGAGTGCATCTACTGGTACACGATCCCCGCAGACCTGGTCTCCGCCAACATCGCCGACCACGAGATCGACTGGTCGAACTCGATCTTCCTCTCGATGCAGTTCGAGGTCGGCCGCAGCGGCAAGTTCAACGAGTTCCTGACGACGTTCCTCAAATGCCTCTCGCGCGACCGGATCGAGTACGTCGAGAACTGGTACGCCGAGCAGACCGATCAGACCGAGGACGCGCAGCTGGGCGACTGGCTCGTGCAGCGCCGGTGCCCGCACCTGCGGGCCGACCTCACCAAGACCGGCAAGATCGAGGACGGCGTCCTCACGTGCTCGCTCCACGACTGGAAGTGGGACCTCGCGAGCGGAAAGTGCCTGACGAGCCAAGGACACCCGATCCGCGCGTCGCAGGTGGAGGACGACGTCTTCCGGGCGGCGACGACTCCCGCGGCCTGACCCGATCGCCGAGTCGCGGTCGCGTTGTGGAGTCTCTACAACGGGACGGCGCTTCCGCGCCGGATGTTGTGTAGCACCCGCGTCAATCTCGGCCACGCGGTATCACCGCGCCGTGTTTCCGGATCCTGATCACCGTGCCCGCCGCTGCGGGAGATCAGAACCCGAAGGAGTCACGCCATGACCACCGTTCCCGTCCACGGCGCCGCCGGCGTCGTCACCGCACCCGTTCGCCCTGCGAGCTCGCTCCGCGCCGTCATCGCGCGGGGGGCTCGCGCCGAAGCCGCCGTGAAGGCCTCGCTCCAGCGCTGGAGCATTCCGGCGCTGCGCATCGCGCTCGGCACCGTCTTCGTCGTGTTCGGCGCACTGAAGCTGTTCCCGGGCGTCAGCCCCGTCGAAGCGCTCGTGAGCAGCACGTGGGAGAAGCTGTCGTTCGGCCTCGTGAGCGGCCAGATCGCCCTCGTCGCGACGGCCGCGATCGAGGTCGCCGCGGGTGCGCTGCTCATCGCCGGGGGAGCATTCGCCCGCATCGGCCTCGTCGTGCTCGCCGCCGCGTTCGTCGGCATCCTGTCGCCGATCGTGCTGCTGCCCGCCGAGGTGTTCGGACCGGTCGGCCCGACGCTCACCGGTCAGTACATCTTCAAGAACGTCGTGCTGATCGCGGCGGCGCTCGTGGTCGCGTCGCGCGTGCTGCGCGGCCCGGCACCCCGGCGCTGACGTCGACCCGCTCGGCGAGGCCCGGCTCCGATTCGGAGCCGGGCCTGGCCGTGCCCTAGACTGATCGGCGATCACAGCAACCTTTAACCCCGTCCCGTGAGGCGGAGAAGGGAGCGACGGATGAGCACGCGCACCGTGCTGAACGGCGCCGACATCACGCGGGCCCTGACTCGGATCTCCCACGAGATCCTCGAGTCCGACAAGGGCCGCGACCGACTGGTCCTTCTCGGCATCCCGACCCGAGGCGTCACTCTCGCGCATCGCATCGCGCCCCTCATCGAGCAGTTCGGCGGGGCGCCGGTCCCTGTGGGCGCACTCGATGTGACCATGTACCGCGACGATCTGCACCGGAATCCCACTCGGGCGCCGCAGCCGACGCAGATCCCGCCGGGCGGGATCGACGGCAGGGTCGTCGTGCTGGTGGACGACGTCCTCTTCTCGGGCCGCACCATCCGCGCCGCCCTCGACGCCCTCCAGGACATCGGCCGGCCCGCCATCGTGCGCCTCGCCACGCTCATCGACCGCGGCCATCGCGAGCTGCCGATCCGCCCCGACTTCGTCGGCAAGAATCTCCCCAGCGCCCGCGACGAGCGCGTCAACGTCCGCCTCGAAGAGATCGACGGCAACGACGAGGTGACGATCGGATCATGAGGCATCTGCTCGACACGAAGTCGCTCACGAAGACGGACGCGCTGCGCATCCTCGATGTCGCCGAGGATATGGCCGACACGCAGCAGCGCGAGATGAAGAAGCTTCCCACGCTGCGAGGCAGAACGGTCGTGAACCTCTTCTTCGAGGACTCCACGCGCACCCGCATCTCGTTCGAGGCCGCGGCGAAGCGGCTCTCGGCCGATGTCATCAACTTCTCGGCGAAGGGCTCGAGCGTCTCGAAGGGCGAGTCGCTGCAGGACACCGCGCAGACGCTGCAGGCGATGGGGGCGGATGCCGTGGTCATCCGCCACGGCGCCTCCGGGGCTCCTCGCACCCTCGCCACGAGCGGCTGGATCACCGCCGGCGTCGTGAACGCGGGAGACGGCACGCACGAGCACCCGACGCAGGCGCTCCTGGACGCCTACACGATCCGCAAGCGCCGGTACGCGGGCGACAGCCGTGGCAGGGATCTGTTCGGCGTCCACGTGACGATCGTGGGCGACATCCTGCACTCCCGCGTCGCTCGGTCCAACGTGTGGCTGCTGAGCACGCTCGGCGCGAGCGTCACGCTCGTCGCACCGCCCACGCTCATTCCGCAGGACGTCTCGCTGTGGCCGGCCCGTGTCGAGTACGACCTCGACGAGGCGATCGCCGCAGGACCAGACGCACTCATGATGCTCCGCATCCAGCTGGAGCGGATGAATGCCGCATATTTCCCCACTGAACGGGAGTATTCCCGCCGTTGGGGCCTGGACGCGGGGCGTCTGCGGGCGCTGCGAGGCGATAGCATTGTCATGCACCCCGGACCCATGAACCGGGGTCTGGAGATCTCCGCAGAAGCCGCGGACTCGCCCCGCTCGACGGTGCTGGAGCAGGTGACGAACGGCGTCTCGGTGCGCATGGCCGCGCTGTACCTGCTGCTCGCGGGCGCGGAGCGCGATACCGATTCGACGGATGCCACACGGAAGGGGGATGCACGATGAAAGAGGTCTTCCACTTCCGCGGGGCTCTCGTCGAAGGATCGGCGCCCGCCGACGTGATCGTGGAGGACGGCCTGATCGCCGAGATCGGCACCGGCCTCAGCCGTGCCGGGGCGACGGTCGTCGACGTCGAGGGGCTCGTGCTGCTCCCCGGACTCGTCGACCTGCACACGCACCTGCGCGAGCCCGGATACGAGGCATCCGAGACCATCCTCACCGGCTCGCGCGCGGCCGCGGCCGGGGGATACAGCGCCGTGTTCGCGATGCCCAACACCTCACCGGTCGCCGACACGGCGGGCGTGGTCGAGCAGGAGCTCGCGCTCGGTCAGGCGGCCGGCTTCGTCACCGTCCAGCCGATCGGAGCCGTCACCGTCGGGCAGAAGGGCGAGCGCCTCGCCGAGCTCGGCGCCATGGCCGACTCCCGTGCCCGCGTGCGCGTCTTCAGCGACGACGGGTTCTGCGTGTGGGATCCGCTCATCATGCGCCGCGCGCTCGAGTACGTGAAGGCCTTCGACGGGGTGATCGCGCAGCACGCGCAGGACCCGCGGCTCACCGAGGGCGCGCAGATGAACGAGGGAGCCGTGTCGGCCGAGCTCGGCCTCGCGGGCTGGCCCGCCGTCGCCGAGGAGTCGATCATCGCGCGCGACGTGCTGCTCGCCGAGCACGTCGGCTCCCGCCTGCACGTGTGCCACCTGTCGACGGCCGGCTCGGTCGAGATCATCCGCTGGGCCAAGAAGCGGGGCGTCGACGTCACGGCCGAGGTCACCCCCCACCACCTGCTCCTCACCGACGAGCTCGTGCGCGGCTACGACGCGCGGTTCAAGGTGAATCCCCCGCTGCGGCGCGAAGAGGATGTCCTCGCGGTGCGCGAGGGCCTCGCCGACGGCACGATCGACATCGTCGCGACCGACCACGCGCCGCACCCCGCCGAGGCGAAGGCGTGCGAATGGCACGCCGCCGCGAACGGCATGGTCGGGCTCGAGAGCGCCCTGCGCGTCGTGCAGCAGGCGATGGTCGACACCGGGCTCATCACCTGGGGCGATGTCGCGCGCGTCATGTCGCGCGAGCCCGCGCGCATCGGCCGGCTCGCCGGGCACGGCACCCCGCTGACCGAAGGACACCCGGCTTCGCTGACGTTCTACGACGCGACGCCGGCGCGCTCGTTCACCGCGGACGACCTGCGAGGCCGCAGCGTCAACTCGCCGTATTTCGGCCGCGAGCTGCCCGGCGAGGTGCGGTGGACGCTGCACCACGGCACCGTCACGGTCGCCGACGGCGCGCTGCTCGACGCCCCCGGAGAGCGCGCATGACCCGCGAAGGCGCGCTCGCGATCACTGTGTCAGGGGTGCTGGCGCTGCTCGCTGTGCTCGCGTGGGCATGGTGGCGCCGCTCGCGACGTGACGCGAGCCTGTCCGCCCCGGCGGGCGACGCCCCCGTCGACGCCGCCGTCCGGGCGACCTTCGCCGCGCTCTACGTCGCCACGACTCGGCACGGCGAGCCGCTCGAGCGCCTCGCGATCAAGGGCCTCGGGTTCCGGTCGAAGGCGGACGTCACGGTGACCGATGCGGGTGTCGCCCTCGATCTCACGGGCCAGCCGCGCGTGTTCCTGCCCATCGCGCGGATCGATGACGTGGCCCAGGCGACCGTCGCGATCGACCGCGTCGTCGAGCGCGGCGGCCTCGTGCGCCTCTCGTGGCGCGCCGACGACGTCACCGTCGTCGACTCCTATCTCCGCCCCCAGGATGCCTCGGCCCGCGCCCTCGCCGACGCCGTGGCCGGAATCCTTCCCCCGACCCAGACGGGAACCGACGCATGACCTCCCTGTTCCAGACCGACCCTGCCGTGCTCGTGCTCGAGGACGGCACGCGCCACCTCGGACGCGCCTACGGGGCGCTCGGCACGACGCTCGGCGAAGTGGTCTTCGCCACCGGGATGACCGGCTACCAGGAGACCCTGACAGACCCCTCGTACGCGGGGCAGATCGTGCTGCAGACGGCACCCCACATCGGAAACACCGGCATGAACGACGAGGATCCCGAGTCCCGCCGCATCTGGGTGTCGGGCTACATCGTGCGAGACCCCTCGCGTGTCGTGTCGAACTGGCGCGCCGACGAGTCGCTCGACGACGTGCTCGTCGCCGACGGCGTGGTGGGCATCAGCGGCATCGACACGCGCGCCGTGACCCGCCACATCCGCTCCGCCGGCAGCATGCGCGGCGGCATCTTCTCGGGCGAGGCCGCGGCCATCGATCCCGACGAGCAGCTGCGCCTGGTCCGCGAGGCACCCGAGATGGCTGGACGGAACCTGTCTGCTGCCGTCTCCGTGGCCGCCGCCGAGGTGACGCCTGCAACCGGGGAGCGCATCGGCAACCTCGCGGTGCTCGACCTCGGCGTCAAGCAGGCGACCGTCGACAACCTCGCCGCACGCGGGTTCGACGTGCACGTGCTGCCGCAGGATGTCACGATCGACCGGATCCGCGCGATCGACCCGGTCGCGGTCTTCTACTCGAACGGGCCCGGCGACCCCGCCGCATCGGGAGGCCACGTCGACCTGCTGCGGGGCGTGCTCGACGACGGGCTGCCGTTCTTCGGCATCTGCTTCGGCAACCAGCTGCTCGGCCGCGCGCTCGGCCTGGGCACCTACAAGCTGCCCTTCGGCCACCGCGGCATCAACCAGCCGGTGCTCGACAAGGCGACCGGGCGCGTCGAGATCACGGCGCACAACCACGGTTTCGCGGTCGACGCGCCGGTCGACGGCGAGTTCGACAGCCCTCACGGGTACGGGCGCGTCGAGGTGAGCCACGTGGGCCTGAACGACCAGGTGGTCGAGGGCCTGCGCGCCCTGGACATCCCCGCCTTCTCGGTGCAGTACCACCCCGAGGCGGCCGCCGGCCCGCACGACGCCAACTACCTGTTCGATCGCTTCCGCGACCTGGTCGTCGCGCACCTGGCCAAGAAGGACTCCGAGTAAATGCCCAAGCGTCAGGACATCAGCAGCGTCCTCGTCATCGGCTCCGGCCCGATCGTCATCGGCCAGGCGTGCGAGTTCGACTACTCCGGAACCCAGGCGTGCCGTGTGCTGCGCGAGGAGGGCGTTCGCGTCATCCTGGTCAACTCCAACCCGGCGACCATCATGACCGACCCCGACTTCGCCGATGCGACGTACATCGAGCCGATCACGCCCGCGGTCATCGAGACCATCATCGCCAAGGAGAAGCCCGACGCGATCCTGCCGACGCTCGGCGGCCAGACGGCGCTCAACGCGGCGATGGCGCTCCACAAGCAGGGCATCCTCGACAAGTACGGGGTCGAGCTCATCGGTGCGAAGGTCGAGGCGATCGAGAAGGGCGAGGACCGCCAGATCTTCAAGCAGCTCGTGCTCGACGCGGGGGCGGATGTCGCGGCATCCCGTATCGCGCACACCATGGACGAGGTGCTCGCGGCCGCCGACGAGCTCGGCTACCCGCTGGTGGTGCGCCCGTCGTTCACGATGGGCGGGCTGGGCTCGGGCTTCGCATACGACGAGAACGACCTGCGTCGCATCGCCGGCGCGGGCCTGCGTGACTCGCCGACCACCGAGGTGCTCCTCGAGGAGTCCATCCTCGGGTGGAAGGAGTACGAGCTCGAGCTCATGCGCGACACCGCCGACAACACGGTGGTCGTGTGCTCGATCGAGAACGTCGACCCTGTCGGCGTGCACACCGGCGACTCGATCACGGTCGCGCCGGCGCTGACGCTCACCGACCGCGAGTACCAGAAGCTGCGCGACATCGGCATCGACATCATCCGCGCCGTCGGCGTCGACACCGGCGGCTGCAACATCCAGTTCGCGGTCGACCCCGCCACGGGACGCATCATCGTGATCGAGATGAACCCGCGCGTGTCGCGCTCGTCAGCCCTCGCCTCGAAGGCGACCGGCTTCCCGATCGCCAAGATCGCCGCGAAGCTCGCGATCGGCTACCGCCTCGACGAGATCCCCAACGACATCACCAAGGTCACGCCGGCGAGCTTCGAGCCCACGCTCGACTACGTCGTCGTCAAGGTGCCGCGGTTCAACTTCGAGAAGTTCCCGGCCGCCGACACGACGCTGACGACCACCATGAAGTCGGTGGGCGAGGCGATGGCGATCGGCCGCAACTACGCGACCGCGCTGCAGAAGGCGCTCCGATCGCTGGAGAAGCGCGGCTCGAGCTTTCACTGGGGCGACGAGGCGCGGTCGGCCGACGAGCTGCTCGAGGTCGCGAAGCGGCCCACCGACGGCCGCATCGTCGTGCTGCAGCAGGCGCTGCGCAAGGGCGCCACCGTCGAGCAGGCGTTCGAGGCCACAGGGATCGATCCCTGGTTCCTCGACCAGATCGTGCTCATCAACGAGGTCGCCGAGCACGTCGCGAAGGCGCCGGAACTGGATGCGGCGACACTGCGCGTCGCGAAGGAGCACGGCTTCAGCGACGCGCAGATTGCACAGCTGCGGGGCGTCTCCGAGGCCGAGGTGCGGGGCGTCCGCCACGGGCTCGGCATCCGTCCCGTGTACAAGACCGTCGACACGTGCGCGGGGGAGTTCCCGGCGCTCACGCCCTACCACTACTCGAGCTACGACTTCGAGACCGAGGTGACGCCGTCCGAGCGCACCAAGGTCGTCATCATCGGCTCGGGGCCCAACCGCATCGGCCAGGGCGTCGAGTTCGACTACTCGTGCGTCCACGCGTCGTTCGCCCTCTCCGCGGCCGGCTACGAGACGGTCATGGTCAACTGCAACCCCGAGACGGTCTCGACCGACTACGACACCTCGGACCGCCTCTACTTCGAGCCGCTCACGCTGGAGGACGTGCTCGAGGTGCTGCACGCCGAGGCGCAGTCCGGCCAGATCCTCGGCGTGATCTGCCAGCTCGGCGGCCAGACGCCGCTGGGCCTGGCGAAGGGCATCGAGGACGCCGGCTACACGATCCTCGGCACGAAGCCCGCGGCGATCGACCTCGCCGAGGAGCGCGAGCTCTTCTCGCGGCTGCTCGACGGGGCGGGCCTCGTCGCGCCGCGCAACGGCACGGCCATCGACGTGGAGGGCGCCGTGGTGATCGCCGAGGAGATCGGCTACCCGGTGCTCGTCCGTCCGAGCTTCGTGCTCGGCGGCCGCGGAATGGAGATCGTGTACTCGACGGAGGCGCTGCGCGACTACTTCGTGCGCATCGCCGACCAGGCGATCATCGGGCCGGGCATGCCGCTGCTGGTGGATCGCTTTCTCGACGACGCCATCGAGATCGACGTCGACGCGCTGTTCGACGGCGACCAGCTGTACATCGGCGGCGTCATGGAGCACCTCGAAGAGGCCGGCATCCACTCCGGCGACTCGTCGTGCACGCTGCCGCCGGTGAGCCTCGGCCGCACCGACATCGACCGCGTGCGCGAGGCCACGCGCGCGATCGCCGAAGGCGTCGGCGTGCGGGGGCTGCTGAACGTGCAGTTCGCGATCTCGGCCGGCGTGCTCTACGTCATCGAGGCGAACCCTCGGGCGAGCCGCACCGTGCCGTTCGTGTCGAAGGCGCTCGGCATCCCGTTGGCCAAGGCGGCCGCTCGCATCATGGCAGGCGCCACGATCGCCGATCTCAAGGCCGAAGGGCTCCTGCCGCCTCAGGACGGCTCCCGCGTGCCGCTGGACGCCCCTGTCGCCGTCAAGGAGGCGGTGCTGCCGTTCAAGCGCTTCCGCACCGCCGATGGGCAGACGGTGGACTCCGTGCTCGGACCCGAGATGCGCTCCACAGGCGAGGTCATGGGCATCGACCGCGACTTCCCGACGGCGTTCGCGAAGTCGCAGGAGGCCGCGTACGGCGGCATGCCGCTCGAGGGCACGGTGTTCATCTCGGTGGCCGACGGCGACAAGCGCGCCGTCATCCTCCCCGCGCACCGCCTTCAGGAGCTCGGGTTCGACCTCGTCGCGACCGAGGGGACCGCAGAGATCCTCGCCCGCAACGGCATCGACGTCCGGGTCGTCAGCAAGTATTCCGAGACCCAGGAGTCCGGCGGCACGAACATCGTCGACCTCATCAACGCCGGCGAGATCGACATGGTCGTGAACACCCCCTCCGGCGGGGTCGCACGAGCCGACGGCTACGAGATCCGGGCCGCGGCCGTGGCGGGCGACAAGGCGCTGTTCACCACGATGGCGGTGCTCGGCGCAGCCGTGAGCGCTCTGCCGGTGCTGCGCGAGGGGTTCCGCGTGCGCAGCCTTCAGGAGTATGCGGCCGACCGTCAGGCGCGCGCGTGACGTCGCCCGCGGGCGACGGGACGTCGTTCGGCGAGCGGGTCCGCTCGGGCATCGCGGCGCACGGGCGCCTGTGCGTCGGCATCGACCCCCACGTGCCCCTGCTGCGGGAGTGGGGGCTGGATGCCTCGGCCGCCGGTGCACGGGAGTTCGGGCTACGCGTGGTCGAGGCCGCGGCGGGGCGCGTCGCGATCGTGAAGCCCCAGGTCTCGTTCTTCGAGCGCCACGGATCCGCGGGGATCGCCGCGCTCGAGGACGTGCTGGGCGAAGCGCGCGCGGCGGGTCTGCTCGTCATCGCCGACGCGAAGCGCGGCGATATCGGCTCGACGATGGACGCGTACGCTGAGGCGTGGCTCACCCCGGGGTCGCCCCTCGAGGCCGACGCACTCACCGCGAACCCGTTCCTCGGCGTCGGCACGCTCGAGGGCACGTTCGACGTGGCCGAGCGCTCGGGCAAAGGCGTGTTCGTGCTCGCCGCGACGAGCAACCCCGACGCATTCACTGCGCAGCGGGCGCGACTCGAGACGGGCGAGACGGTGTCGGGCGCGATCGTGCGGGAGGTCTCGGCGCGCAACGCCCGCACCGCGCCGGAGGGGGAGTGGGGGAGCCTCGGCTTCGTCATCGGCGGGACCGTGGACTGGACGGATGCCGGACTCGCCGCCTTCACTCCTGTCGCCCCCATCCTCGGCCCCGGCTTCGGGCACCAGGGTGCCGAGCCCGATCACGTCGAGTCCCGCTTCGGGGGGATGGCGTCCGCGGTGATAGCGTCGGAGAGCCGCAGCATCCTGGGTGCCGGACCCGACCGGCTCGCCGCGCGCATCGCCGAGCGCGCCCATCTCTACCGTGGTGATCGACATGCCTGAACCCGCAGCCGCCCGCACGCCCCCCGAGGTCGACCGGGTCGCCGCCTCCCGACGTGCCGTCGCCGCGCGGCGCGAGCGCGCCGCGCTCAAGAAGGACGTCGCGACACGCGTGATCACGCCCCAGGAGCTGCTGCGCCG
>NZ_RRYE01000459.1 GCF_004010105.1 Microbacterium sp. CPCC 204701 | reverse complement strand
CGCGCAGCCGCTCGCGCGTCTGCACGAGCCGCCGCACGAGATCGCGGCGGCCGGCCTGGGCCGCAGCCTCGCCGACCTGCCCCACCAGCTCGAGGAGAGCGCCGTCCGGAGCCGCGGGGATGCCGCCGGCCGCGGCATCCGTCGTGCCGATCGTGTCGTTGCGATCCGTCAACGGCTGCAGCTCCCTTGCTCCACTGGACGCTGTCGATCAGACCGGGAAGTCCAGCGCCGTGCCCGATGCGGTGCCGGCATCGTACGGATCCGGCTCCACGCCGCCCCACAGGGCGTCGGCGTCGACATCCCAATCCGACGCGGCCACATTCTGGATCTCGTCGGTGAAGGCATTCGCGAAGAGGTCGCCGTCGCCCTCCGCCGCGAGCCTGTCGCGAGGGAACTCCTCTTCCTCCGGCAGGAGGAGGTGGTCGAAGCCGCCCTGGGCGGACGCATTGCCGGCGGGCGCACTCGCGGGTGGCGCGTCCACGACGCCATCCCGGTCGTCACTGTCCCTCATCGCCCTCTCCCCACCGAAGGGGCCTTGGCCCATCACACTTCAGTATCGCTGCCGGCTCTCCGTGCCGATACCGGTGCGAGTGCGCCCGGCCGCTCGAGGCGATCGGGCGCACACGCATCCCCCAGTCAGAAGAGATCGACTTCGTTCTGTTCGGCGCCGGGACTGTTCACGATGCCGTCGTTCTCGAGTTCGACGTCGATCTCGGTCTCGTATTCGTTGAACGAGTCGTCGAGGTCGACATCCGTCGAGTTGTCCTGGAACGAGTCCTCGACTTCGACGTCGACATCCGTGTCCGTCGAGTTGTCCTCGTTGAACGCGTCCTCGATGTCGGTATCGATGTCCCAGTTCGTCGAGTTGTCCTCGTTGAACGCGTCCTCCAGCTCGACGTCGATCTCGGTCTCCGTCTCGGTCGAGTTGTCCTGGAACGAGTCCATGATCGAGACCGAGTTGTCTTGGAACGAGTCCTCGATGTCGACATCGATGTCCCAATTCGTCGAGTTGTCGATGTCGACGTCGTCGCCGGCAGCGATCGCGCCGTCGCCGGAAGCCAGCCCGCCCTGCTGCCCGAAGACCTGGGAGACGCCGCCCGAGCCGTTGGCCCAGACGTTCTGATTCACCGACTGGTCGAACATCGTCGACCTGTTGTCGATCGTGAGTCCACCCGCCGCTGCGGCGCCACCAGCGCCACCCGCGCCGCCGAGGTCACGGAAGCCTGTCTGGTACTGCCGCACGCCGGTCGAGATGGAGTGGTCGTTCAGCGTCTGCTGGTTGAACGAGTCGGTGATGTCGACGTCCGTGTCCCAGTTGTTCGAGTGGTCGTCGTTGAACGAGTCCTCGATGTCGACGTCAAGGTCGGTGTTGGTCGAGTTGTCGTTGTACGAGTCCTCGGTCTCGGTCTCGGTCGAATTGTCCGAGTTGTCGTTGTACGAGTCCTCGGTCTCGGTGGAGTTGTCGGAGTTGTCGTTGAACGAGTCCTCGACCTCGACTTCGGTCTCGGTCTCGGTGGAGTTGTCGGAGTTGTCGTTGAACGAGTCCTCGACCTCGGTGTCCGTCTCGGTCGAGTTGTCGTTGAGTGAGTCCGCCAGATCGACGTTGGTCTGAAGACCCAGCAGGTTGGTGTTGTCGTCGGCCATGATGATCTTCTTTCTAGAACGGTTGCCAGTCGGCTCGTATTGGAAGTCTGTTGATGCGCGCGCGAGTCGGCATCGGGGGCTGTCCCCGCACTCATCGCGGGGTGACAGGGGGCCGATAGGGGGTCCGCGATCGGGATGCGGGAGGCGGCCGTAGGCTGGGCCGGTGGAGATGGCCGAACTGACCGCGCTGCTCACGCCCGAGGGGCTGCGGCTGCTCGACGCGATGCCGCCGATGGAATCGGCCGATGACGTCGCGCGCGCGGTGACTCGTCTGCGCAAGGATGGACACTCCCCCGACCTCGTCTCTGCGGTCGTCGGGCAGGCGCGGCTGCGCACGCGCGCGCGGGCGAAGTTCGGCGATCTCGCCGAGCGGATGCTGTTCACGCGCGCGGGCCTCGAGCAGGCGACGCGGCTGGCGATCGCGGCGCGCCATGCGGCGCGGTTCCGTGACGCCGGCTTCGCGCGGGTCGC
>NZ_RRYE01000458.1 GCF_004010105.1 Microbacterium sp. CPCC 204701 | reverse complement strand
GCCGGCACGCGGGTCGCTCGAAGCGCTCCCGCCGCCGTGCGCCGCGGCCGGGCCCACCCGCCGAGAGCCACCAGGCGACGCGCCGGCGGCGTCTGGAGGAGGCGGGGGGACCGTCCCGCTCACTGCTCGAATTGGCTGTAGTCGGTGATCATCGGGCGGATCTCGACCGCCGAGCCCGGCAGTTCCAGCGACGGCCAGGTCTTGACGAGCGCGATCGCGGCGTCCATGTCGGGGACGTCGATGATGCTGAACCCGCCGATCACCTCCTTCGCCTCCGAGAAGGGGCCGTCCACGACGACGACACCGCTGTCTCCGTACTTGACGGTCGTCGCGGTCTCGACGGGCTGCAGCTCGGCCCCGCCGTCGGCGATCTGGCCCTCGTGCTCCTGGAACCACTCGTAGATGCGGGTGTAGTCCTCCTTCATCCGCTCCGGCGGCACCTGCGCGTCGAGTTCGGGGTTGCTGGTGAACATCAGCACGTACTTCACGGTGTGTCCTTTCGTCAGTGGAACCGTTTCACTCCCACAGCGAACGGACAAGCCCGATTTCGACAGGCTTCCCGAGAAGGCTCAGAACAGCGAGATCGGGTTGACGATGTCGGCCAGGATCAGCACGCCGCCCATCGCGATGAGCGCGATCACCACGACGAACGTGAGTGGCACGAGCTTGGTCGCGTCGACGGGCTTCGGCGGCGGACGACGGAAGAGCTTGGCCCACACGCGCTTGAGCCCCTCCCACAGCGCCACGGCGATGTGCCCGCCGTCCAGTGGCAGCAGCGGGATGAGGTTGAACACGAACAGCGCGATGTTCAGCGACGCCAGGAGCGACAGGAATCCGGCGACCCGGTTGAGCACCGGCGAGTCCGCCGCGGCGACCTCGCCCGACAGACGCCCTGCACCGACGATGCTGAGCGGCCCGTTCGGGTCCCGCTCGCCGCCTGTCACCAGCGTGACGCCGGTCTCCCACACCTTGACGGGCAGCTGCCAGATGATCCCGGCGACCGCTCCGACGGTCTCGAATGCCGCCTGCGGGCCGGCCCAGATGGGCTGGCGCACGTACTCCACGGTGGGGCGGATGCCGACGAACCCGACCTCGCCCGTCGTGGTGCTGCCGTCCGGCGCGGTGATCGTGTCTTCGATCGTCGCGGGGACGACGGTGAGGGACTCCTGCTCGCCGTCGCGCTCGACGACGAGGGTGAGCGGGTCGCGCTGCGACTCCCGGATGATGGCGGATGTCTCGGCGAAGTCCGCGACGGGCTGCCCGTCGACCGCCAGGATCGTGTCGCCCGGCTCGATTCCGGCCCGCTCGGCGGGCGCGGCGGGATCGCCATCGGTGCACTCCGACGACGAGGTCGCCGGCACGCACTCCGACAGGGCCGAGACGGTCGTGGTCGCCGTCTGCACGCCGATGCCGGTGAGCAGGATCGCGAACAGCACGATCGCGAACAGGAGGTTCATGATCGGGCCGCCGAGCATCACGACGATGCGCTTCCCGACGGGGAGGCGGTAGAAGACGCGCCGGTCGTCGTCGCCCTTCAGGGTCTCGTCGTTGGCATCCCGGGCATCCTGCACCATCGTCGCGAAGAAGCCGCCGCCGGCGCGGCCGTCCCGCCGCGCCGCGCGCGGGGAAGGCGGGTACATGCCCGCCATCGAGATGTAGCCGCCGAGAGGGATGGCCTTCACGCCGTATTCGGTCTCGCCGATGCGCCGCGACCACAGCGTCGGGCCGAACCCGATCATGTACTGCCCGACGCGAACCCCGAACTTCTTGGCGGGCCACAGGTGCCCCAGCTCGTGCAGCGCGATCGACACGGCGAGGCCCACGACCATGAGGGCGACACCGATGACGAACGCGAGAATCTCCACACGCACACGCTACCCGCGCCGGGCTTTGAGTGGGGTGTGACCGTGACGTCCCATGCGTGTGAGGGCGCTCGGTAGGATCGGTCCGGGAGGAACCGTGACCCCACGCCATGTGCGCGCGCTGCGAGGCGCCACCGCGGCGTGGACGGCGACACTCGTCGCCGCCACGGCCCACACGCTCGCCGGCGGCGGCGCGCCCTCCCCCGCACTGGTCGCCGTGACCGGCATCCTCGCGACACCCTTCGCCGTCGCATTCATCGGC
>NZ_RRYE01000457.1 GCF_004010105.1 Microbacterium sp. CPCC 204701 | reverse complement strand
CGCTGCCGGATCGGGCGGGGTCGCGACAGGCTGAGGCGCCGGTGACGCCGGAGCGCTGCGCGGCGTCACCGCCGGGGCATCCGAAGTCGTGGTCGAAGGGCGACCCCACACGACCGTCGGACGCTCGGGAGCGGTGCTCGCCGCCTGCCGGCGAGCCGCCGCGCGCGATGCCCCTGCAGTCTCCGGGGTCGCCTGAGCAGGCGTCGCGGAGATGCGGCTCGACCGGCGCGTGGGCACAGGCTCAGCCATAGGGGCGTCGAAAGGCAATTCGGCGGAGGGCTCTCAGTCGTGTCGCAGGGGCGCGACGGAACGGTCGTTCGGGCTATCACGCCCCTCGTCGTTCGGGTGACGAAGTAACGATCGGGTAAACACTACCCCGGGTGCCCTGGGAATGCCATGTGCAGGTCGGGTTTTGGCCCGGCGTTTCGTGAAGGTTGGGTGAGAGTACACCGGGTCACGCGAGTCCGGCGATCGCCGCGAGTTCGTCGAATACCGCCGGACATGCAGCGACGACGAGCGGCGCACGGCGGGATCCGTCGGGCTTCGCGCGCCCGAACCGGCCGCCCGCCTCGGTGACCAGGAGCGAGCCGGCTGCGAGGTCCCACGGCTGCAGGCCACGCTCGTAGTAGGCGTCGAGCCGGCCGGCCGCGACGGAGGCGAGGTCGAGTGACGCGGCACCGGCGCGGCGCAGGTCGCGCGCGATCGGCATGACGCGTTCGACGAGTGCGAGGTCGCCCGCGTGGGTCGAGGGGTCGTAGCCGAAGCCGGTCCCGATGAGGGCCCCCGCCCCGCCGACATCGGTGCTGACGGCCAGCCGCTGGTCGCCGAGCCACGCGCCCTCGTCTTTCGCCGCGTGGAACATCTCGCCGGTCATCGGGTTGTGGACGGCCCCCGCGAGCGTCTCCCAGCTCTCTGGCGTCGGCTCACCGCGCACGGCCGCGATGCTGATGGCGTAGGTCGGGATGCCGTATGCATAGTTGACCGTGCCGTCGATGGGGTCGACCACCCACGTGATGCCGCTCACCCCGGACTCGGCGCCGGTCTCCTCGCCGAGGAACCCGTCGTCGGGTCGTGCGGCCTTCAGCCGTGACCGGATGAGCGCCTCGACCTCGCGGTCGGCCTCGGTGACGATGTCCGCGAGCGCGGACTTGGTCGCGGCGATGGCGACGCCCACGTCGCGGCGGGCTCGTGCCAGATCTCCCGCCTCACGCGCGATGTCGATGGCGAGTGCTTCGAGGTCGTGTGCGAGGCTCATGGTTCCACGGTATCCGCCGCTCACCCTCCCGGACCGGCCAGTACCGTGGGGCCATGGCCAACTCAGAGCGATCCCGCACGTACGACGTCGTCATCGTGGGCGGCGGACACAACGCTCTCGTCGCCGCCGCCTACCTCGGTCGTGCGGGCCGCTCGGTGCTCGTGCTCGAGCGGCTCGACCACGTCGGCGGCGCGGCCGTCTCGGAGCGGCCGTGGGCCGGCGTCGACGCACGGCTGTCGCGCTACTCGTACCTCGTGAGCCTCCTCCCCCGCCGCATCGTCGACGACCTGGGGCTCGACATCCGGCTGCGCCGCCGGCGCTTCTCGTCGTACACGCCTGACCCGGCCGACCCGTCGCGCGGCATCCTCGTCGACACGGCGGATGCCTCTGTCACCGCCGACTCCTTCACCCGGGTCACCGGGAGCAGCGCCGAGGCCGAGCGGTTCAGCGCCTTCTCCGACCGCCTGGCCCCCGCCGCTCGGCTGCTGTTCCCGACGATGACCGAGCCGCTGCGGCGCAGCCGTGACGTGCGCGGCCTGCTCGGCGACGAGGCGCTGTGGGAGGACCTGGTCGAGCACCCGCTCGGCGCGATGCTGCGGGCATCGCTCGAGTCCGACATCGCGCGCGGCATCGCGCTCACCGATGGGCTGATCGGCACGTTCGCGACCGCGGATGACGAGAGCCTGCGCCAGAACCGCTGCCTGCTGTACCACGTCATCGGCGGCGGCACCGGGCACTGGGACGTACCCGTCGGCGGCATGGGTCGCGTCACGGACGAGCTCGCGCGCGCGGCGAGAGAGGCCGGCGCCCTCCTGCTCACGGGCGCCGAGGTCGTGGCGGTGTCACCGGACGGCGTTGTGGACGTCGCGGGC
>NZ_RRYE01000456.1 GCF_004010105.1 Microbacterium sp. CPCC 204701 | reverse complement strand
AGCGGCTGGCTCGGCGTCCGAGGCGCCGGCGGCGTTCACGGCGGGGGTCGGGGCATCCGGCTCGGCGGAGGTCGAGGGCGACTCGGCGCGGGATTCCGCGGAGGCGTCGGCCGAGCCATCCGTCCGCTCGGATGCCTCCGTGCCCGCGTCGCGACGGGCGGCCTCCGCCTCGGCGAGGCCCTCGTTCGCGCGGCCGACGACATCGTCGACGTCGCCGGGCTCGTCGACGGGTTCGCCGTAGGACGACTTGGGGTCACTCATCGTAGGCACTCCTCACGCGGGCTGGTTGCCCGCAGTGCGAGGATAGTCCTCGCCCTGGCCTCGGTCGCGGAGGCGTGCCGGGGAATCCGCGACGCCCGGCGGCGCGGCGACGCCGAACGCCAACGCTCGCGCCGGAATCCCGACGACTGCCGCGCGATGCTGACCACGGCGGTGCCGGCCGAGCTCGACGGGGTCCCGCTCGACGACCCCGCGTCCGGCTCTTCCGGACACCGAGCCGACGGCGGCCGGTGTGCGTCTGGGGACGACCCCGCGGCCGACACCATGAGCCTCGTCACGCTGCCATCCCCACATGCTGCGGGCGGACGCTCCGCCGACTCGACGCCTCCCCCCTCACCCGAACACGTTGCGGCCGAGTCGGGCACCGTACTCATCGGGATGCCACCGTGTCTGGGCGCTCGCGATCCACAGCCCGTCGCGCAGCGTGTGCTCCTCGAGCACCCCGCCGTCCGTGCGCGTGCAGACGAGGCCGGTGTCCGTCGACGCGCACGAGAAGCCCTGACCGCCCAGCGCCGCCTCGGCGAACGCTCCGGCGTCGGCGTCGACCCGCGACAGCGTCGTGACGATGCCGCCGTCGGCCGACCGCCACTCGCACGTGACCACGACGTCGGGGGTCACCGCGTCGGTGAACGCGGCGGCCTGCGTGACCGGAGGCGCCGCGCTCTGGTCGAGCCGCGAGCCGGCGCGCCACGTGAGCTCGTTCCACAGGTCGTCCGGGTAGAGACCGCGACAGTCGACCTGCGCCCCGTCGGCCGCCTGACGGGCGATCGACTCCTCGGGCGCGGGTGCCGGCTGCGGAGTCGTCGCCCGCCGCAGCGTGTCGCCGATCCACGTCACCGTCACAGGGACCATCGGCAGCGCGAGGTACGCCAGACCCGCCACGACCGCGGCGCACAGGAGCCCGGCGGGCACGGCGATCCACGAGTTCCGCCCGCCGATGCGCGCCATGCCCCCACCTCCGTCTCCACGGTAAGCCGCGCTGCCCACCATCCGGGTAGGGCGCGCAGCGCACCGGCCAGGATGCCGCGGCCCGGCATCCGTCGTCCTCCCCGGCGGCGGTGCCGAACCCGGCGAGGGGCGCACAGAGTACTCCGTCACCCCGGCTCAGGCGACCCCCTTCGACCGGACGCCGACGCGACGCATCGTGGTTCGCCACGGCGGTGACGGCAGCACCGGAACACCGGACCGGCGGCCGTCCGTCAGAGTTGGAGGAGGAGCATGTCTTCAGAGGGAATGGGCCACGCAGCGGGCCAGCGCGACGACGCCGCCACGAGCGGCGAAGACCTCAAGGAGCGCACGGTCGAGACAGTCGCCGAGGTCGATGCGGCGGCCATGCACGTGGCCGCAGTGGCAGGCGACGAAGCCGGGCATCTGGCGCACGAGGCCAAGGAGGCGGCACACGGCTTCTTCGACGAGACGCGGATGCAGGTCGCCGAGCAGGCCTCGGCGCAGCAGCGTCGCGCCGCCGAGGTGCTGCGATCGGCAGGCGACGAGCTGAGCGAGATGGCCGGCGCCTCGCCGTCGGACGGCATGGCGGTCGGACTCGTGCGCGGCCTCGGACGCCACTCTGGCGAGGTGGCTTCCTGGCTCGAGCAGCGGGAGCCCGCCGACCTGGTGCAGGAGGTGCGCGGGTTCGCGCGCCGTCACACCGGCGCCTTTCTCGTCGTGGCCCTCGGCCTCGGCATCGTAGCCGGGCGCCTGACGCGCGCCCTGACGGCCGAACAGAACGGCGGCGGAACGAGCGGCGCCTCGAACCGGCCTGGCACGCCTGCCGGAGTCTCGCGCGGAACCGGCGTTGCCCCGAACACCGGCACGGGCGCCGGCTACGCCGCGGCAGGCGGCGGCTACGGCG